>CAKTHQ010000048.1 GCA_934565415.1 uncultured Oscillospiraceae bacterium | reverse complement strand
GGAATTGGTAGACTCGCTAGATTCAGGTTCTAGTGTTCATTGCGGACGTGCGGGTTCAAGTCCCGCCTCGCCCACCAGCTTTTTCTTTTCAATAACATATGGGCGAGTGGTGGAATTGGTAGACTCGCTAGATTCAGGTTCTAGTGTTCACTGCGGACGTGCGGGTTCAAGTCCCGCCTCGCCCACCAAAGGAGGAGTACTTTGTGCTTCTCCTTTTTTGTCGCGACGGCGCTTTCTCCTCCTGGAAGGTTTCCCTTTCAGGAGAATTTTTTGCTCCCTGACACGGTTCTGACAGAATATTTGCTTTGGGAAAGCTATACTGATGTTACCCAAACAAAAAGGAGGAATAATCCATGCATTTTACCAGTTTCCAGGAAGGGGAAAAATTGACGATTGCCCTGACCGGGGAAATTGACCACCACTGTGCCAAGGCTTATATCCAGGTTATTACTGCCAAAATTGAAACCTATATGCCTGAGACCTGTGTCCTGGATTTCCGAGATGTGACCTTTGTTGACTCTTCTGGGATTGCCGTTGTCATTAATGCACTGCGAAATATGACCCAAATTGAGGGGAAGCTTTTGCTGACGGGAATTTCTCCCCAGCCAATGCGAGTATTCCGGGCCTCCGGGTTAGATAAACTGGTGGAAATACGGGAGGCGGTATCGTGAAATTTGAGAACTATATGATTCTGGAGTTCCCCAGCCGGTCCTCCAACGAGGCCTTTGCCAGAAGTGCCGTTGCCTGCTTTGCGGCACAGATGGATCCAACCCTGGAAGAGCTGGGAGATATCCGCACGGCGGTATCCGAAGCGGTAACCAATTGTATTGTCCATGCTTACCCGGAAAGAATTGGGATCATTACCCTGCGATGCCGGATTTTGAAGGACAATGTTCTGGATATCGTCATTAAAGATAAGGGTATAGGAATTCCGGATGTGGAAAAGGCTCGACGCCCCAGCTTTACCACCGGCGGGGCCGAGCGCAGCGGAATGGGCTTTACGATCATGGAGAGTTTTATGACAGACCTGGATATTACTTCCACAGAGGGGAAGGGCACGACCGTACATATGCGCCGGAAGCTCCAACGCCGCCAATGACGGAACCGGAGGAGCTGATTGCCCAATTTCAAAGGGGAGAACATGCTGCACTGGATGTGTTGGTCCAGGAGAATGCAGGGCTTATTTGGGCTGTGGCAAGGCGCTATTCCGGGCGAGGGACCGAACTGGAGGATTTATACCAGTTGGGATGCCTGGGTTTTCTGAAAGCAGCAGAAGGCTTTGACCCGGCCTTTGGTACCCGGTTTTCGACCTATGCAGTTCCCAAAATTGCCGGAGAAATTCGCCGCTTCCTGCGGGACGACGGGACGGTTAAGGTATCTCGTGGCCTGAAAGAGCAATCCGCGACCATACGGGCGGCCAGAAGTCGTTTGACACTGAGCCTGGGGAGAGAGCCTTTTTTAGGGGAGTTGTCCCAGGAGACTGGACTATCTCCGGAAGAGATTGCACAAGCGGAGACTGCAACTGCTGCCACGGAATCCATCAATCAGGAATCTGGGGAGAATGGCTTTACCCTGGAGCATATCTTAACGGATACCGAGGAAGAGGATCGTATGGTAGAGAAAATTGCTCTGAGACAGGCGGTATCTGCTTTACCGGAGCGGGAAAAGCAAATTATTGGACTGCGCTATTTCCATGGGCTGACCCAGCAAAAGGCAGCGGCAATTTTGGGCATCAGTCAGGTTCAGGTATCTCGGATCGAGCGAAAGGCATTGGGAATTTTAAAGGAAAAGCTTGGCTAGAAGAAGGGAAGAAGACTGTTGTTTTACTTGCATTTTTCGGCCATTTATTGTAAAATGAAAGCACGAAATCCAAAGAAATGACAGGTGCTTTTATGAATGACTCTTTAGATGCACGTTTTATGGCGGCTCGAAAGAAATATATAGAGAGCCGCTTTTCTATGCTCAATGATATGCAGCGGCAGGCGGTATTGGCTACCGAAGGGCCGCTGCTTTTGCTGGCCGGAGCCGGTTCCGGAAAAACTACGGTTCTTATCAATCGGATTGCCAATATCCTTCGCTACGGTCGGGGAAGTGACGGTAGCGAAATTCCAGACTTTGTAACCGAGGAGGATGTTCTCTTTTTGGAAAATTTTCCCCGGGAGCCAAGTGAAGAGCAAGAGAAGCGGGCAGATCGGCTTTGTGCACTGGAACCAGCCAAGCCCTGGAATGTGATTGCTATCACCTTTACCAACAAGGCGGCCGGAGAGCTCAAGGAGCGGCTGGAAAATATGCCGGGGGAATCCGCAGAAGGTGTATGGGCGATGACTTTTCATTCCGCCTGCTGCCGCATTCTACGGCGTTATATCGATCGGATGGGCTACACCTCCAGCTTTACCATTTACGATACGGCTGATTCTGAACGGCAGATGAAGGAAGTTCTGAAGGAGATGGGGCTGGATGACAAAACCTTTCCGCCTAGAATGGTCCTGTCTGTCATCAGCCGCCAAAAGGATAAGCTTGTTTCTCCGGAAGAGATGCTCGCGGAGTGTGAAACTGCCTCGGATATGCGGCTTCCGAAAATTGCCAAGGCCTATGAAAAATACCAGAAGCGCCTGAAAGAAAACAATGCCTTGGATTTTGATGATATTCTGTTTGTGACTGTAAAACTTTTGCAGCAGGAGAAGGATGTTCTGGAATACTATCAGAATAAATTCCATTATATTCTGGTAGATGAATACCAGGATACCAACCATGTGCAGTACCTGCTGACGGCCCAGTTGGCTGGGAAATGGGGCAATATCTGTGTTGTCGGTGATGATGACCAGAGTATTTATCGCTTTCGTGGTGCTACGATTGAGAACATTCTGTCCTTTGAAGAGGAGTATCCCGGTTCCCGCGTTATTCGTCTGGAGCAAAATTATCGGTCCACGCAGTCCATTCTGGATGCAGCTAACGCGGTCATTTCTCACAATACAGGCCGGAAGGGAAAGAAACTCTGGACGGATAAGGTGGGTGGAGCGCCGATTCTTGTTTACGAGGCCAATGATGAATCCGCAGAGGGAAACTTTGTAGCCGGACAGATTTTGGCAGGCTCCCACGGCAAAGATTTTAAGAATTATGCTATTCTGTACCGGACCAATGCCCAGTCCAACGCTATGGAATATGCGCTGAAGCGCAACGGCATTCCGTACAGAGTGATTGGCGGTACACGGTTCTTTGACCGGGCGGAAGTAAAAGATATGCTGTCCTATCTTTGCGTCATCAATAACCGTTCCGACGATCTGCGCTTGGGACGAATTATCAACAACCCACCCAGAGGCCTGGGACCAAAGTCCATAGAAACTGTCCAGCGTTTGGCAGCGGCGGAGGGGAAAAGCCTATACAGTGTTCTGTCGGACCCTTATAATTATGCGCCGCTGGAAAAGAGCGCTCAGAAGCTGCTGCAGTTCAGTGCATTGATCGAGGGATTGGCTCAGCTTTTGGTTGACGGCATGAGCCTGCCGGAATTCTACGATGAGCTGCTTGTTCGCACCGGTTATTTGGATATGCTGATGTCTAAGCCTACAGAGGAAAACAAGACCAGGCTGGAAAATGTCAGAGAACTGAAATCCAGCATTCAGTCTTATATGGCCAATACGGATACGCCCACACTTTCGGGTTTTCTGGAGGAGATTGCTCTGTACACCGATCTGGAGCAGTATAGCCCAGGGGACGATGCTGTTGTTATGATGACCATTCACTCTGCCAAAGGCCTGGAATTTCCCCATGTGTTCCTGGTCGGCTTTGAGGATAACCTGTTTCCGGGGATGCGGGCCATCGGAGACCAGGAGGAAATGGAAGAGGAACGTCGATTGTGTTATGTGGCCATTACCCGGGCGAAGGAGACGCTGACCATCAGCCATGCCAGACAGCGGATGATTTATGGCCGGACCGGCTCCAGCCTGCCTTCCCGATTCCTGAAAGAAATTCCGGAAAGCTGCATTGAAAAGCGGGGCGGCTATCATGCGCCGGAGGAACACCGCCGGGAGTCTTACGAGAAGCGGATTACCCGGTCCAGTGGATACCTGTCCGGTACGGTTCGGGCGGCTTCTACACCATCCGCCGCATTGCCGGACTACAACCAGGGGGATACCGTAATGCACGCCGCCTTCGGTAAGGGCTTGGTCCTATCCGTTATGAAAATGGGCAACGATGCTCTCCTGGAGGTCGCCTTTGATGATATTGGGACCAAAAGACTGATGGCTAAGGCTGCCGGGGCCCATATGAAAAAGCTGTAATTTTGATATGAAATGTGCATAGCCTATCCTTGATAGGGGGGATGGGCGTGAAGCGTTTTTTTAGGAAGCTGCTGCTTCGGCTTGGAATTCTATTAGCTTTGTGCCTGGCAGCCTTACTGATTTTTCGTACCCTATGCAAGGATACCCTCCGGGAGTTGGCACAGACCCAGGTCAAGAATGCTACATCCGATATGGCCAACGACGCTTTAACTCAGCTTTTGGAGCAGAATGCGATTGCCTATGATCGGATCGTCTATTTTGAAAAGGATTTAGACGGCAAGATCACTGCCATGAAAACGAATATTCTGGAAGTAAATCGCCTGAAGGCCAGCATTTTAGCACTCATCAATCAAAGAATTTTGGAATTGGATACATCCCAACTGGGGATTCCTATTGGAAGCCTGATTTTTCCGGAGTTTTTTTCCGGAAAGGGCTTTTTGATCCCGGTGCATATTCTTTCTATCCGAAATTCGGACGCATCCTTTTCCAGCTCCTTCCGCCAGGCGGGGATTAACCAGACGCTGCACTGCCTGACGATGGAGGTGTCCGTGGATGCCAGTACGCTGGTATTGGGAAAAATTGAACAATTTACGGTTTCCAGCCAAGTGGCTGTAGCGGAAACTATCATTGTCGGAGACGTGCCAGACACGTTCTTCAATGCGGGAGGCAACTATGGAACCCAAACAAAGAATGCAGGAGCTAACGACGCTTCTGAATGAGGCGGGGTATCGGTATTATGTGCTGGATGACCCTACCATGCCGGACTTTGAATATGACCATCTGCTGCGGGAGTTGGAGGACCTGGAAAAGGAGTATCCAGAATGGGGTTTGCCGGATTCTCCAACCAAGCGTGTAGGGGGTCAGGCGGTCAACACCTTTGCGGAAGTGACACACCCGGTGCCCCTTATGAGCCTGCAGGATGTGTTCAGTATGGATGAGTTGAATGATTTTCTGATCCGCACCAAAGAAAGCGTATCTAATGCGGAATTTTCCGTAGAGCCCAAAATTGACGGCCTGTCAGTTGCACTGGAGTATGAGAATGGTCGATTTGTTCGGGGTGCTACTCGGGGAGACGGTACGGTGGGGGAGGATGTGACCGAAAACCTGAAAACAATCCGTTCCATTCCAATGGGTCTGGATGATGCGCCTTCCCGACTGATCGTCCGGGGCGAGGTATATATGCCAAAGAAGACATTCCAGAAACTGAACGAAGAACTGGAAGAAAACGGAGAAAAGACCTTCGCCAATCCAAGAAATGCTGCTGCCGGTTCCCTTCGCCAAAAGGACTCCAAAGTTACGGCAAAACGAAAGCTGGATATTCTGATTTTTAATGTGCAGTTGGCTGATGGGGTTTCCTTTTCCAGTCATTGCGAAACACTGGAATATTTGAAAAAACTCCATTTTAAGGTGATTCCTTATAAAAAGCTTTCCGAAGCACAGGAGATTTCCGCAGAGGTCCTTCGTATCAACGAAGAGCGGGAAAAGCTGCCTTGCGACATTGACGGTGCCGTTATCAAACTCGATAGCCTTTCTGACCGGGAAGCCCTTGGGTCCACCGCCAAATTTCCACGGTGGGCAGTGGCGTATAAGTACCCCCCGGAGGTCAAGTCCACCGTGGTGGAGGATATTGTCGTCCAGGTGGGCCGCACCGGCGTATTGACGCCCAAGGCTGTGGTAGCCCCTGTGCGGCTGGCAGGGACAACTGTCACAAATGCTACGCTGCACAATCAGGATTTTATTTCCCGCCTGGACATCCGCATCGGCGATACGGTGCGTATTCGCAAGGCAGGGGAGATCATTCCGGAAATTCTTGAGGTGGACCTTACCAAGCGCCCGGAAAATGCCACGGCCTTCTATCTGCCGAGCAAATGCCCGGTTTGCGGGGCCGATGTTGTCCGGGACGAGGACGGGGCCTTCCTTCGCTGTACCGGTGCGGAATGCCCGGCCCAGCTAAGCCGGATCATTGCCCATTTTGTCAGCCGGGATGCTATGGATATTGACGGCCTGGGCTCTGCCATTGTAGAAAGTCTAATCAGTCAAAACCTCATCCATTCTCCGGCAGATATTTACTATCTGACATTAGACGAAATTTCCGGGCTCTGGAAGTCTGGTACCACCGCAGCCAAGAAGCTGCTGACTGCCATCGAAAGCAGCAAGCAGCAGGATGTATCCCGGCTGATTTTCGCGCTGGGTATTCGCCAGGTAGGCGCCAAAACGGGAAAGACTCTGGCAGCGGCCTTCGGTTCTATGGACGGATTGATGGAAGCAAGCGTTGAGGAGCTGACCAATGTACCGGATATTGGCGAAGTCACTGCCCGGAGCATCTATGAGTGGTTCCGTCAGGAACAGTCTCAGCATCTGATCCGCAGACTGCGGGAGGCGGGAGTTAACTTTGAAAGCAAGCGGGTTATTACCGATACCCGGTTGGCGGGGAAGACCATCGTTCTTACCGGGGCCCTGAGCCGCTTCACACGAGAAGAGGCCACCGAAAAGATCGAACTCCTCGGAGGCAAGGTCTCCGGATCCGTTTCCAAGAAGACCAGCTTTGTAGTAGCAGGGGAGAATGCCGGTTCTAAGGAGCGTAAAGCCAGAGAACTGGGGATCCCGGTGCTGACAGAGGATGAATTCTGGGAAATGATTCAATAAGAAAGCCCCCAGGCTTCGAAAAATGAAGCCTGGGGGCCAATGTGTCTATTGTGTTATAGGTCCAAGCCCATGAGCATCAATGGCTGAAAGCCGGTGTATTTGGAACGGAATCCTTTGGGATGAATGCCATATTCCTGAAATCCAGCCTTTTGGTACATCCGGACAGCGCGGTCGTTGTTTGCCACCACACTCAGCTCCAAATAAGAATATTGGGCTGTTTTTGCGCATTCAATTGCCGCCTGTGTCAAAGCCCTGCCGACGCCCAGATTCCAGAAGGCTTTGTCTACGCTGATGCCAAATTCCGCCCGATGGCAGACCTTGTATTTGCTGCCCACTGCGCACACACTGGCGCATCCGGCCAGGGAACCGTCTAGTTCTGCAAGAAGCATGATCTCCCTGGGGCTTTCCAGGAGTCCATTCAGAAATTCCTCTTCCTGCCGGACCGTAAAACTGCTTTCTTCCGGGTAGGCAAGCAGGAAATCCGTCTGCCCATGGGTCAGCCGAAACAGGTCACAGACCTTCTGGGCATCCTCTCTCGCAGCATTTCGCAGGTGCAGTTCCTTGCCGTTTTTTAAAAGTAAGCTCTTATCGTAAAGCATAACGCCTCTTCTTTCTACAGGGAAAAATCTTCATCGTCGTATCGGCTGAAATCCATCGCCTTGGCCTTTACCGGTATCCGCTTAAAGGGATCATACCGGAAACCCCGGCAACTGTCCTCCGGAGCCTTTACGCCTTTCTTAACGCAAAGGATCTGCCCGTCACACAGCTCCACACCCCGCTCGCAGTAGGCGCAGGCCCGCTCTATTTTCTTTCGGAAAAGCATAGCTTCCTCCCAGATTGAAATTTTTCCTTATTATACAATTGTTTTCCGGAAAAAGCTACCCATAATTTCCAAAATAGCACAATCGCCAGAGCACAAAGCAGTATTTTGGGCTTCCATGTACCCAATAGGCAAACGAACGCCTGGATTCCTTTGCCAATCAGATACCATTTGAGGCTGAGACCTTGGGTAACGGAACGGGTTTGCAGCAAAACACATAGGCCGCCCAATGCCAAAAGTACACCCGCTACCGTCATTCGGCAGGCTGCAGGAACCAGCAGTAGGTCACAGCAGCCATTGGTGAGCTCCAGGAACCCCTCTAAAAGCACTTTTTCGGTGCTGGATAGTTGAAGATAAGTATCCATATAACATATGATGATGCGGAATACAATAACCGTAATACAAATTTTCCCCATGGTGAGCACAGTTTGGCTCAAAAGATCCTGCTTGTTTTTCTGCTTTCGCGGTTTTGCTGCACTTGTTTCTCCTGAAATGACGGATGCCGCTGCCAATGCGCCTAAAAGGAGCAGCCCCCAGAGTTTCCATCCGGCCAAAGGGTCAGAAAATGTGGCGGTGGCAATCCCAAACAAAAACCCGGGTCCAACTTGATTGCACCATCCCAGCAGGCGCTCTGCATCTTCCTTTTTTAGCCCACCGGTCCTCCAGGAGTCCCCTACAGCGGCAGCACCTGCAGGCAACCCTCCAAGAAAAGCCGGAAGCAGCAGACATTCGCTGCCTTTGGGCATATGGAAAAGCCATCCAAATGCCTTGAAAAGAGGGGGACAGCGGCCCCAAAGTGTCTCGGTTAGAATATTGGATAATAAGTAAAATGGAAGCAGGGCAGGAATTACAGACTGCATACACAGCATCAGTCCTTGGCGGACACCTTCCTGTGCTGTTTGCCCATCCAACAGCACCAGAATCATCGCCAATAGGCAGCCCAACCCAAGCGCTCTCCGTTTCACATTTCTCACCTCCGGAGAATGCTATGCAAAAATGGTCCGGCGAATTCATATGCTGAAACGGCAAGGGGAGGTGGGTGCCTTGAAACAGGATTTCTTTTCCAGGCTGACCAAGGAATTGGTACTGCCGGGCGAACTCCTGCCGGGACAGAGCCTTATTGAGCTGGCAGGGGATGGAAGGGTGTTGGTTGAAAATCACGGGGGAGTTACGGAATACAGCCGCTGCCGAATTGGCGCAGGTGTCAGTTTCGGTCAGGTTGTGGTTTGCGGGGAGCAGCTGGAATTAGCCCAGATGACCCAGCAGCAGCTTGTAATTGTGGGAAAAATCACCAGTGTGACGCTGGTCAAAAGGAGACAGCCATGAATATATGGCATTCCATGGAAGGCCAGGTGGGAGTAGATCTGGTGACGGCGGATCCTTCCGGTGCGCTAGAGGCCATTGTGCAAGCCGGAATTCCAATTACCGGTATACTTCCGGAAGGCGAGCTGACATTATCCTTTCAAATCCGGCGCATCCATCTTTCAAAACTGTCCGAATTGGCATTGCGTCGGGGTGAAAAACTGACCATCCGGAGAGAGTGGGGCGTTTACTACCTGTTTAGGCGCTTTATTCGGCGAAGGATACTCTTGATGGGGCTGTGTGTGTTGTTTTTGCTTGTGTTGCTCCTTCCCAAAAGAGTTTTATTTTTGACGGTTTCCGGGAATGACATTGTCCCCAGTCAAAAAATTTTGGAGGAAGCAGCGGCTCAGGGCCTGTGCTTTGGGGCTTCCCGCGAAAACGTTCGAAGTGAAAGAATTAAAAATGGGCTTTTGGCTGCTATTCCGGAGCTGAAATGGGTTGGTGTGAATACTTATGGATGTGTCGCTCAAATTACCGTAGCAGAAAAACAGGCTGAACAAGACATACAGCTGCCTCATTCCGGAATCGGACATTTGATTTCCGGTTGGGATGGTATTGTGGAGGATATAACGGTTACCAATGGTACGGCATTGTGCCGTCCGGGACAGGCGGTATCCAAGGGGCAAATTTTAATTTCCGGTTTCATGGATTGTGGAATTGTTCAAAAGGGGACCATTGCCCAAGGGGAGGTCACAGCTGTTACCAGGCGGAAATTTACTGCGGTAACCCCAAATTTCTGCTTTGTGCGGAGCGCCTCGCAGAAAAAACAAGTTCAATGGAGCCTGATCCTCGGAAAAAAACGGATAAAATTATGGATTGGGAGTGGAATTTGGGATAGCAGATGTGGTAGAATATATAAGGAATATCCGCTGACACTTCCGGGAGGCTTTCAGCTCCCTGTTTCGCTGGCGGCGGATGAAAGATCATTTTCCTCTGCCGTCCGGGAACCAATACCGGAGGCGGAGGTGAAAGACCAAATTTCAGCCTTCGCGGAGGCATACCTGAGAGAAACGATGCTGGCAGGCGTTGTCTGTCAAAGGCAGGAGCATCTTACCCAATCCGGCGGCTGCTTTCAGCTGGAAGGGGATTACCTTTGCCGGGAAGTTATCAGCCGCAGGGAATGGGAGCAGATAGGAGACACCAATGAGTAAGGAAACAGAAAGAATCGTAAATGCCGAACGGGTAGAGGACCTGATTGCTGTGTTCGGCTCCTTCGATGAAAACATACGCCGAATTGAGGAAGCCCTGGGCGTGCGCATTGTCAACCGGGGCACAGACCTGAAAGTCACCGGTGACGAGGAAATGGTTGATAAAGCCGTGCGGACGCTGGAAGGCCTATTGTCTCTGGCGGCCCGGGGAGAAAACATCGATGAGCAGCGGGTCCGCTACCTCATTACCCTGGTCAGCGAAGGCAACGAAGACCAGATCTCCAAAATGGCCCAGGATGTGGTGTGCATCACCGCCAAAGGGAAGCCAATTAAGGCAAAAACCGTAGGCCAGCAGTCCTATATGAAGGCCATAGCCAAAAACACAATCACCATCGGCGTAGGTCCTGCCGGTACAGGAAAAACCTATTTGGCTGTGGCCGCAGCGGTATCCGCTTTCCGAGAGCGGACGGTAAACCGGATTATTCTCACGCGGCCTGCAGTGGAAGCAGGGGAACGGCTTGGCTTTTTGCCGGGTGATCTGCAGAATAAGGTAGATCCGTATCTGCGGCCCCTGTACGATGCGCTCTACGATATGCTGGGCACGGAAACCTTCCAGAAATATCAGGAGCGGGGTTCCATCGAAGTGGCGCCCCTGGCCTATATGCGGGGCCGTACTTTGGATGACAGTTTTATCATTCTGGATGAAGCGCAGAATACAACCCGGGAACAGATGAAGATGTTCCTGACGCGGCTGGGGTTTGGCTCTAAGATTGTCATTACAGGCGATGTGACGCAGATTGATTTGCCGGACGACAAGGTTTCAGGTCTGAAAGATGCTGTACGGGTTCTGGAGGGGGTAGAGGACATTGCCATCTGCCGCCTGACCTCCGCGGATGTGGTTCGCCATGCCCTGGTTCAAAAAATTATCAATGCGTATGAAAAGGCGGCTCAGAAGCCTGCGGTTTCCAAGCCTAACGGCCGCTTTCAGGGAAATTATCAAAGGAAGAGAGAAAAATGAGAAATAAGATCAATCTGGTATTTGAGCAAGGGGGGCTTTCTAAGCTGCCCATTGCCGCCAATATCCGTACCTGTATTAATGCGGTTTTAAAGCAGGAAGGGGTTCCGGTCAAGTGTGAGATTAATGTTTTGGTTACCGATGATAAGGGAATCCAAACAATCAATAAGACTTCCCGCAATATTGACAAGCCCACAGATGTATTGAGCTTTCCTATGTTTGAGTTGTCTCCGGGAGAATTGCCGGAGGATTGGACTGAATACAAAGATCCGGATAGCGGCCTGGTGCCTTTGGGAGATATGTGCATTTCCCTGGAGCGTGCGGTTTCTCAGGCTCAGGAGTTTGGCCATACTACCCGCCGGGAGGTGGGCTATTTGACTATCCACTCTATGCTCCATTTGTTGGGGTATGACCATTTGGACGAGGGCCCACAAAAGCGCCAGATGCGGGCCAGAGAAGAGGCTATTGCCGCAGAAATTCCCGGTATGAGCCGGAAATAAGGAGAGTACTATGAAAACAAAATCTGCTATGATTACCATTTGTGGGCGTCCCAATGTTGGAAAGTCCACGCTGACAAACTTCCTGGTGGGAGAGAAAATTGCCATTGTTTCCAATAAACCCCAGACCACTCGAAACCGGATCTGCGGCATTGTCACCAAGGGTAACACTCAGTTTGTTTTTGTGGATACCCCTGGCTATCACCGGGCCAGGACGAAGCTGGGAGATTACATGGTCAACACTGTTCGGGAATCCATTGCCGATGTGGATCTGACCCTCTTGGTGGTTGAGCCCATTGCCTCTGTGGGAAATCAGGAAGAGGCTCTTCTGGAGAAGATTAAGGCTAACCACAGTCCGGTTGTTTTGGTCATTAATAAGATTGATACCGTGGAAAAAGACACATTGCTGGGGGTTATTGCCAAGTACTCCGAAAGATACACTTTTGATGAAATCGTCCCCATCAGTGCCAAAACCGGTGATGGCGTTCAGGATCTGCTGAATATTTGCGAGAAATACGCTCAGGAGGGCCCTTTTCTGTTCCCGGATGACATCACAACGGACCAGCCGGAGCGGCAGGTTATGGCGGAGATCATCCGTGAAAAGCTGCTGTGGTGTCTGGATAAGGAAATTCCCCACGGGACTGCCGTGGAGATAACCAAGTTTTCCGAGCGGGACAATGGTATCATCGATATTGATGCTACTATTTACTGTGAGAAGGCCAGCCATAAGGGCATTATCATCGGGAAGCATGGAGAAATGCTAAAAAAGATTTCTACTCTGGCCAGGCAGGACTGCGAGAAGTTCATGGGGACGCAGGTCTATCTGACGACTTGGGTTAAAGTAAAGGAAAATTGGAGGGACAGTGATTTCCTGGTGAAGAACTTTGGCTATAAGGATTGAGCTTTCCTGATTTTTCCGGTGTGAAATCCGCCCCTTTGGCAAATCCTATTTTGCAGGAGGGATGTCCATGAAAGCCAGCGATTACTGGGCCCTGTTTCTGGAGACCGGTGCACCGGAAGCCTATACTGCCTATTGCAATTCACTGAGAATGGAGAAAGAATATGTACCTGACGGTTCGGGCCATCGTCCTTCGGGTGTCGGAGTTCAATGACCGGGATGCGCTATTGACGGTTCTCACCGAAAATTATGGGAAGCTGACCATTCAGGCCAGAGGGCTGCGTCGAAAGAACAGTTCTCTGGCCGCTCCGTGCCAGCTGCTGACTTATGGGGAATTTACTTTATTTGAATATCGAGGGAAATACACGGTCAACGAAGCTCATGCACTGGAGATTTTTAAGGGCCTGCGCCGGGAGTTGACCCAGCTTTCTCTGGGTAGCTATTTTGCCCAGGTAACGGAACTGATTTCCCAGGAAGATCAACCAAATCCAGAGCTGCAGTCGCTGCTGCTGAACTGCCTGTATGCGCTGTCGGAATTAAAGCTCCCGGAGCCCTTGGTTAAAGCGGTCTTTGAACTCCGGGCTGCCTGCCTGGCTGGGTATACACCGGAGCTGTTTGGCTGCCATGTCTGTAGCTGCCAGACTCCAGACCAGTTCGATTTGAGCCAAGGACGGCTGGAATGCAGGGCCTGCAGGGATGAAACTTCACAGGGTATCCGGGTGCCTGTGACCACAGATGCCTTGGAGGCTATGCGCTACATTTGCCTGTGCAGCCCCAAGAGACTTTTTTCTTTTCACCTGGGGGAGAATGGGCAGAAAAGCCTTTCTGGGCTGACAGAAGGGTATCTGGCCACTCAGCTGGAACATGAATTTCCAACGCTGGATTTCTATCATTCTCTTTATGTATCGTATTACCCGAAAACAGGAGAATCCATATGACTGAATTATATGAAAAATCCTTGTCGAAGCTGGAGCTTGGACAGGTACTTACCATGCTTTCCCAATGTGCGGGAAGCCAGGGCGGCAAAGAGGCTTGTTTAAAGCTGATGCCGGAGTCTGACTTGGACGCAGTTCGGGAACTGCTTGGGCAGACAACTGCTGCTGCAAAGCTGTGTGAAAAGAAGGGAAATCCAACATTCGCAGATGTGACCGATGTATCGGCCAGCTTGGAACGGGCGGACCGGGGCGGCAGTTTGCAACCTATAGAGCTGCTGCGGATTGCTGGGGTGTTGCGCTGTACCCGAAATATCAAGGGATATGTGTCTGAAGATGACCCGGCTGAATCTGAAAGCTCTGCTGGATCACAGAAACAAGTTCCGGCACCAGCGATGCCATATCATCCGTCAGATAC
>CAKTHQ010000047.1 GCA_934565415.1 uncultured Oscillospiraceae bacterium | reverse complement strand
ACGGCACATCGCCTGTCGCGATTTTTTGCGCAAGTGCTTCGGCAATGGCGGTTTTGCCGACACCGGGTTCACCGATCAGTACAGGGTTATTCTTGGTCTTCCGGGACAGAATCCGGATGACATTCCGAATCTCCTCATCACGGCCGATGACCGGGTCCATTTTCTGCTCCCGGGCCTTTTTGACAAGGTCCGTGCCGTACTTCTCCAGGGCATCGTAGGTGCCCTCCGGGCTGTCGGTGGTGACTCTTTGGTTGCCCCGGACGGCCTGCAGGGCCTGCAGCACCGCTTCCTTTGTAATACGGTAGTCGGAAAACAGCTTGGCGACGCTGCCCTTTGCAGCTTCCATCAGGCCCAGAAGCAGATGCTCCACGGATACATATTCGTCCTTCATGGTCTTGGCCTGGGCCTCGGCACTGTTCAGGGCGGCGATTACGCTGGAATCGGCATGGACCTGGTCAAAGTCCACGCTGCCGCTGATGCTGGGGAGTTTATGAAGCTCTGCCTGGGCGGCGGCGTCCAGACTTTCTACAGTCACATCCATCTTCTTTAAAAGCTGGGGAACCAAACCGTTTTCCTGCTGGAGGAGTGCTGCCAAAAGGTGAATCTGTTCCAGCTGGGGGTTGCCGTTCTGTGTCATCAGCTGTTGGGCGGACTGGATAGCCTCTTTGGATTTTGTGGTATAGATATCAATATTCATAAGCCATCCTTCTTTCAAGGAATTAGCACTCCAGACTTACGAGTGCTAATTTAATTTTGCCTATACTATACCCCTTTTTGAAAAAAAGTCAAGGGCCCTGGGAGAAAAACACAAATTGTTTACATTTTGGAATTTTGCACAAATGATAAGGTTTGCTAAAAAACAGCTTAATATATATTTAACAAAAAAGTGCTTGCGTTTTCGAGGGGATGGGGGTATAATAAGGGCAGTAAAAGGTTATCTAAACTTTTTCATTTTCTTACCTCTCTTTTCTCTGGAAATGCCCGCCGCAGTCTGGTCAACTGCGGTGGGTGTTTTCTTTTTCAAAAAAGAAAAAATTTTCTTGACACGGAAGAAAATTTAGGGTATTCTAAACTATATAGAAAAGCTACACAAGTAGAAAAATAAGGAGAAAACTAAAATGGCCAGAAATGTAGAACGGGACGAGAAAGAAGCCTTGAAGCGGAAAAAGCGGATCCTCCGGGCCGGTTTCCGTCTGATTGCCAAAAAGGGCATTGAGGCCGTCAGCATTCAGGAGATTGCGGACGAGGCCGAGGTGGGCGTGGCAACGATGTACAAGTACTATCAGAACAAGCTCAATCTGGTGGTAAATATCAGCGCCTTTGTCTGGCAGGATTTTATTCAGGCCTGCGAAAAAGAGGTCAGCCAGAAAGACCGGGAAAAGCTGAACGCTTATGAGCTGATTGCCTACTATGCGGATATGATGATTCAGCTCTATACCCGTCAGCCGGAGGTGCTGCGGTTCAGCGGCGATTTCAAAACCTATATCAACCGGGAGAATGTGCCGGGGCAGGTGGTTCGGGTTCATCTGGACCCCCTGGCAATGCTGCGGGACCTGTTCCATGTGCAGTATGAGGCGGCCCGGGAAAACGGCTGTATCCGCACGGATATTCCGGAGGATGTTTTGTACACCACCGCAACAATTACCATGCTCAGCATGGCGGAGCGCTATGCCCAGGGGATTGTCTGGGCTGATAATGAGCGGAAGAACCATGTGCAGGAGCTGCAGGTCCTGAAGGAAATGCTGCTGGACTGGGTTACCAAAAAAGACGGGGCAGGTGCCCAGGCGCATTGAGTCCATGTGCCCAACCCCGGCGGCAGGGATAGGCCGCCGGGAGGGACTTTCCTACCAGGGGAAATACATGAGCCAATACAGCTGGGGAGAAGAGACAAATGCCCAGCTGGCAAACGAAGGGAAAAAATAGGCACAAAAATGCCATAGCAAACCGGTGGGTACGGGCTTGCTATGGCATTTGCTGTTAATGAGGCTGTACCGCCGAAGCGTGCAGTCGGGCAATGGCGGCCACAAGCTTTTGAATGTCCAGGGGCTTGGACAGGTGGGCGTTCATCCCGGCCTCCAGGCAGCGCTGGGCATCCTCCTCAAAGGCGTTGGCGGTCATGGCGAGAATGGGGATGAATTTGGCATCCGGACGCTCCAGGGCGCGGATGGTCCTTGTGGCGGCCAGGCCGTCCATTACCGGCATCATCATATCCATGAGAATGGCGTCGTAGGTTCCGGGGGGCTTCATCCGGAACCGGTCCACAGCCTGCTGGCCGTCCTTCACCAGGGTGACATGGGCACCCTGATCTTTCAGAAGGGCGCAGATGATTTCGGCATTCAGGTCGTTGTCCTCCGCTACCAGGAGACGCAGGCCCCGAATGGAGGCATCCGGCCGGGACTCCGCTTCCTGGGCTCCTGGCGCCGGGGCGATGTCAAAGGGAATGGTGATTACAAAGGTGGAGCCCTGCCCTTCCCGACTGGTGACGGTGATGCTGCCGTTCATCTGCTCCAACAAGGCCTTGACGATGGACATTCCCAGCCCGGTGCCTTGGTAAACACTGCGGGCATCGGTTTTCTCCTGGGTGAAGGGATCGAAAAGCTGCTTTAAGTATTCAGCGCTCATGCCGATACCGGTATCCGCAATGGTCCATTGGTAGGTAACGGTCTGGTTTTCCTCGCCCAGGCACCGGACGCTGCTGGATATTTTCCCACCGACACGATTGTATTTGATGCAATTGGAATAGATGTTCAGAAACACCTGCCGCAGGTGCAGGGGGCTGCCATAGACATAGGGACGGAGCAGCTGGGTATTCCGGTCAAATTCAATGGAGACACCGGCCTCCACCGCGTTTTCCTCTACAATGGTGATTATTTCCTCGGTAAGCGCCCGCAGGTCCACCGGCTCGTGGGCCAGCTTTACCGTTCCGTCCTCCAGTTTGCTCATTTGCAGGATGTCGTTGATCAGGGCCAGCAGGTGCCCTGCCGCAACCTCCATTTTTTCGTGGTTGCGCCGGACCAGGGCCGTATCCTCCATGTGGGCTTCGTTGATTTTCAGCAGGCCAATGATTCCGTTCAGCGGGGTACGGATGTCGTGGCTCATGCGGGAAAGAAAATTGCTCTTGGCCGCGTTTGCCCGTTCCGTCTGCTCTATCGCCTCCCGAAGCTGGGCGTTTTTGGATTGCAGCATCCGGGTGTACTTCTGCTGCTCCAGAAGCTGGTTTTTCTGGTAGCTTTGCTCCGTGCGCCACCCTAGCATTTGGATTGCCACCAGGAGCATACAGTAAAGAAACAGGGTATACATCATATTCTTGGGCGTTGTGCCAAATACGGCCCGTTCCGACAGATAGGCGTAGATCTCGTAATCCTGGCACTTTTCCATCAGGCCAAAATCATGACGGACCGAAAAGCTGCTTTCGCCGGCACGGATCAGCTTTTCGCCGGCCCCCCGCTCCAGAATACGCTTCAGAATCGGAATGTCGCCCGTATCCCGGCCAATCAAAGAGGGATTGTTGGAGGCCAGAATACTGTCCCCGCTGCTGATGACGATGGTTCCGTCCTGCTCCGGCTCATAGCCGGAAACCAGGGACAAAAGGGAACTGTTGAAGATTTTGGTATAGCTTGCGGGGGTATAAAAGTAAGCCGCAATAACGCCTTTGGTATCCCTGCGGCCTACAGCGGCCAGGTCCACATGGCTTCCGTCGTCGTAGGCGATCCGAACGCAGTAGCTTTTTTCCTGAAAGTCCACTACATCCATCAGGGCGGCGGTATCCATTTTTTGGAGCAGCGCCCCGGCGTCGAAGCCCACGCTGTCGTATTGGGATAAAACGGTCCCGTCCGCATTCAGAAGGAACAGGCCATCCAGGTAGCTGCCCTTGGCGCAGACCTCCAGCGTATTGGCAATGTCCGCCTGGGTATCCATGGCATCGGTGCCGTATTCCAGCCGCCAGCGGATCTGTTCGGCGCTCTGGGTTACCCGCAGCAGGCTTTTGGCCTCGGAGGCCAGATCCCGCAGCTGCCCGTTGTTGCATTGTTCCTTGATATATTCAACCGTATGGTACAGCTGCTGTTCCGCCTTGGAAGTGTCTGTGCTTGCGGAAACCGTAAAGGTACCGGCAAGAAGCAGCAGGCCTACCAGGATTTCAAAGGGGATGAGCTGCTGCCAACGAACCAGTCTTTTATTCGCCCTCATTGCTGCCTCCCATAAAACGTTCCGCATCCGGCAGGAATTTTCCGATGGTTTCCAATATGGTTCCGTCTTCCCGCATCTGCGCCAGGGTTTCGTTCAGGCCTGTATGCAGGCCCCGGGTATCCGTTTTGTCGAAGGCCACCCCCAGACCTACGGTTTCCAGGGGCTCCTGCAGAATCCGGAATTCCAGCCCGGTTTCTGCGGCAAATTCTTCAATGGTGGTATCGTGGGCCGCCAGCGCATCCACATAGCCCTTGCTTAAAAGAACAAAAATCAGCTCCCGCTTCTGTACGGAAAGAACCTTCCGCAGCTGGGGCAGCCTGCCATTGCGGCTGCGGATAATGTCCTCCGGCTTTGTGGTAGACTGGATGGCAATCACCTTGTCTTCCAGGTCCGAAAGAGAGGCAATGGAGCTCTCCGGCAGAACGGCCACCACCTGGTGACTTTCCATATAGGGGCCCGCCCAGCTGTATTCGTCTTCCCGGCCGGTCATGGTAAAGCTGCTCCAGATGCAGTCGATGCTGCCGTTATGCAGGAGCTCCTTTTTCTCTTCCCAGTGGATGATCCGGAATTCCGGCCGGAAGCCCATCCGGGCAAAGGCCTCCCGGGCCAGCTCCACATCGATGCCGGCCATATTTCCGTCCACATCCACATAGCTAAAGGGGGCATAGTTGTCGCAGCCTACGGTAATTACAGGCAGGTCGGCATCCGAATTGGCCGATGTGCCCGTGCGCTGCCCGCAGCTGCCCAGCAGCACGGACAAAATCAGAGTGGCGGCCAGCAGAAGGACAATTGCTGTGTGCTTTGGAATAATATCTTGTTTCTTTTCTTCCATCGATGGGGCTCCTGACCTTAGAAAAATGTAGCGGAGATTTTTGCAGACAGATGCTCTATATTATATACAGCCGTTTGCTTTTTTTCAAGAACAAATATGCCATATTTTTTGTATTATGAAATAATTATTGTGCACATATAGCAAAACGGGAGATATATAATAAACAGTACATATTTGAAATATTCATAAAACGTACACTCTGCGACCCAAAGACACTCTGGCGCATTTTTCGTTTTTTCCTTGCAATCCACCGGGCCTGGGCATATAATGGACACCATAATACAAAAAGGATGGGATGAAAATGAAAGTCACCCTTCAAAATCTGACCAAGAAATTCCCCAACCGGAACAAAAAGGCCGGGGGCGAAATTACCGCCGTTTCGGACTTTTCCCTGGAAATCCCCGATGGGCAGCTGATTGGTCTTCTGGGCCCCTCCGGCTGCGGCAAGAGTACCACCCTTTATATGCTCTGCGGCCTGCAGGCCCCTACTTCCGGGAAAATCTTCTTTGGGGACCGGGAGGTCACGAGCCTGCCTACGGAGAACCGGGGGGTGGGCCTGGTGTTCCAGAACTACGCATTGTATCCCCATATGACGGTATTGCAAAACATCCTCTTCCCCCTGGAAAACCTGAAGGGCAAGGATCGGCCCAGTAAGGAGGAGATGCGCCAGAAAGCGGTAGAGGCGGCGAAGCTGGTGCAGATTGAGGGGCTTCTGGACCGGAAGCCCAGTGAGCTTTCCGGCGGCCAGCAGCAGCGGGTGGCCATTGCCCGGGCCCTGGTAAAAATGCCCAGCGTGCTGCTCCTGGACGAGCCCCTTTCCAATCTGGATGCCCGGCTGCGGCTCCAGACCCGGGAGGAAATTCGCCGCATCCAGCGGCAGACCGGCATTACCACCGTGTTCGTCACCCACGACCAGGAGGAGGCCATGAGCATTTCCGACCGGATCGTGGTCATGAAGGAAGGCGTCATCCAGCAGACCGGCAAGCCCCAGCAGGTGTACGACGACCCCATAAACCTCTTTGTGGCCAAGTTTTTGGGCACCCCGCCCATCAATCTGTTTGAGGGCCAGGTGAAAGGGGAAAAGCTCTACATTGGCGCCGAAGCGATTTTGGACGCTCCGGGCGTTAAAGACCAGACCGTTACCGTGGGCATCCGCCCGGAGGGGTTCCTTCCCGACGAAAAGGGCCCCTTCTCCTGCAAGCTGGACCGGGTGGAGATCATGGGCCGGGATGTGAGCATCGTTTGCAGCAATCCCGCCTGCCAGTCCGGCACCCTCCGGGCCATCATCCAGTCCGACGGCACCGAGCAGAATCACCCGGAAACCGTCCGCTTCTTTCTAAAGCCCGGCAAGGTCTTTTTGTTTGACGGCGACGGGAACCGTCTGCGGAGGGGCTAATGGAACAAAAACAGTATAAGGGCTTTTTGTATCTGCTGCCCGCCTCCCTCTTCCTGGGGATTTTTCTGGTGTATCCCCTCATCGATGTGTTCGTGTACTCCTTCCAGGAAAACTACAACTTTGCCTCCCAGACCTACACGGGGCTGGGCATCTACAATTACCAATATGTCCTCCGGGACCCCTACTTTTTGCAGGCCCTGAAGAATACCTTCCTGCTGGTGGTTATTACCGTCCCCCTGTCCACGGGGCTGGCTCTGCTCATTTCTCTGGCGTTGAGCTCTATCCAAAAGCTCCGGGACTTTTTCCAGACCGTGTTCTTCCTGCCCTATGTGACGAACACCCTGGCGGTGGGATTGGTATTTATGATCCTTTTTAAGAAGACCGCCTATTCCGACGGTTTTGTGAATTTGCTTTTGAATGCCGTTGGGCTTTCCAGCGTGGATTTCCTCTCCGGACCCTATTGGGCAAAGATGCTGGTACTGTGCCTGTACACCGTGTGGATCGTCATGCCCTTTAAAATTCTGATCCTTACCAGCGCCCTGGCCTCCGTCAACGAGCAGTACCGCAATGCCGCCCGGATCGACGGGGCCTCCCGGGGCAGGATTTTCTGGCGTATTACGCTGCCTATGATTTCCCCCAGCCTCTTTTATCTCATCATCACGGGCTTTATCGGGGCCTTCAAGGCCTATTCCGACGCGGTGGCGCTCTTCGGCACGGACCTGAACGCCGCCGGAATGAACACTCTGGTGGGCTTTGTCTACGATATGCTCTACGGCCGGTCCGGCGGCTATCCCTCCTACGCTTCTGCCGCCGCCATTTTCCTGTTTGCCATTGTGCTGACCATCACCTGCGCAAACCTTCTGGTAAGCAAGAAGCATATACACTATGTGTGAGAGGTACCCAATATGGACTACGAACAAATTGAAGCCTCCGCCCGCCGCAGGAAGCGCCTGCGCACAGTGCTTGTGGGCATCCTGCTTACCCTCTGGGCAATGATCGTCCTGTTCCCCTTTTACTGGATGCTCCTTACCTCCGTAAAGAGCTACGGCAGCTATAACAGCGAATACATCCCAAAGCTCTTTACCCTGTCGCCCACTCTGGAAAATTACAAAAGCGCCTTTTCCCAGGTGCCCCTGGCCAGGTATTTCCTGAACACCCTCATTTTTACCGTGATCACCACCGCCCTGATGCTGGTAGTTACGGTGCTGGCCGCCTTTGCCTTTTCCCGACTCCGGTTCCCGGGACGGGACCTGATTTTTACCCTGTTTTTGTCTCTCATGATGATTCCTTCGGAGTTGGTAGTCATAACGAATTTTGTCACCGTTACGGACCTGAATCTGCGCAACTCCTTCCTGGGGCTCATTCTTCCCTCGGTGACCTCCGTATTCTATGTGTACCTGCTCAAAGAGAACTTCTCTCAGGTGCCGGATGAGCTGTACTATGCCGCCAAGGTGGACGGGACCTCGGACCTCAAGTACCTGTGGAAGGTCATGATCCCCATCTGTCAGCCCACCATCGTAACCATTACTATTCTGAAGGTTATTGAATGCTGGAACAGCTACATTTGGCCCCGGCTCATTACCGACGATCAGAATTTCTTTTTGGTATCCGTGGGCATCCAGGAAATCCGGGAAAACGGCTTTGGCCGGGAGAACATCCCTGCTATGATGGCGGCGGTGGTGGTCATCTCTCTGCCGCTGATTGTCCTGTTTTTGCTTTTCCGGAAAAAGATCATGGCCGGTGTGGCCAGAGGAGGCACCAAGGGATGAAAAAAACATTTGCTTTCCTCTTAATCCTGTGCCTGCTGCTTTCCGGCTGCCACGGCACCCTGGCGGAAACCGCCGGGAACAGGGCGGAACCCTTTTCGGTGCCGGAAAGCTTTGACGAAACCAAGCGCTATACCGTCACCTTCTGGGCCAAGAACGACACCAACAAGACCCAGACGGCGGTTTACGAGCAGGCCATCCAGGACTTTCAGAAGGCCTACCCCAACATCACCGTGAATATGCGGCTGTATACCGACTACACCCGGATTTACAACGATGTGATTACCAATATCTCCACAAACACCACCCCCAACGTGTGCATCACCTACCCGGACCACATTGCCACCTATCTGACGGGCCAGAAGACCGTGGTGCCCCTGGACAATTTGCTGACAGATGCCAATTTCGGCCTGGGCGGCCAGGCCCTCAAATATGATGGCCCCAAGGAAATTGTAGAAGCCTACCTGCAGGAATGCGCCATCGGCGGCCAGACCGTGGCCCTTCCCTATATGCGCTCTACGGAGGCCTGCTATATCAACCGCGACTTTGTGGAGAAGCTGGGCTTCCAGGTGCCGGATATCCTCACCTGGGACTTTATCTGGCAGGTCAGCGAGGCCGCTATGGAAAAAAATGCCGACGGCACCTACAAGCTCAACGGCCAGAAGGTACTGATTCCCTTTATCTACAAGTCCACGGACAATATGATGATCCAGTCCCTGCAGCAGCGGAAGGCGGGCTACGCCAGAAGCGACGGCACCGTAGAGCTGTGGAACGAGGACACCAAGGACATTTTGCGCACCGTGGCCCGGCACACCGCTACCGGGGCGTTTTCTACCTTTAAAATTTCCAGCTATCCCGCCAACTTCTTCAATGCGGGCCAGTGCATTTTCGCCATCGATTCTACCGCCGGTGCTACCTGGGTAGGCTCCCAGGCCCCGCTGCTGGACATCAGCGAGGACGCCATTGTGGACTTTGAAACGGTGGTCCGGCCCATCCCCCAGTATGACACGGAGCACCCTCAGATGATTTCCCAGGGGCCTTCCGTATGCCTGTTTTATAAGGACGACCCTCAAGAGGTCTTGGCTTCCTGGCTCTTTGCCCAGTTCCTGCTCACCAACCAGGTGCAGATCGGCTATGCCCAGACGGAAGGGTATGTGCCCGTCACCGTGGATGCCCGGGAAAGCGAAGCCTACCGGGACTACCTGTCCCGGTCCGGGGAGGATAACGACACCCATTATTTCGTAAAAATCGAGGCTTCCAAGCTGCTGCTTGATAACCTGGACAACACCTTTGTGACCCCGGTGTTCAACGGCTCCGCCTCCCTCCGGCTGGCGGCGGGAGCGCTGATCGAGGATACCTGTAAAGCCGTCCGCCGGAAGCAGGATGTTTCCGATAATGGCCTTGAAAAAATCTACGAGGATGTCAGAGCCCTGTACCGGCTGGACAGCATTGCCGTCATCCCCGGGCAAAACGCTTTGGGCCCCCTTCCCGGGGAGGCAAAAGCCCTATTGTGGGCCCTGGGGCTCAGCTGGGCGGCGCTACTGTGGTTCTACCTCCGGGAAAAGCGAAATGTTAAAGGAAAAATAAAGAACGCACATTGATTTTTCCCGGCGCACCCGGTATAATGGAGGTGCGAAAACGCAAATCAAGGGAATCTTTCCCAAATCGTAAGGAGAATGAACATGAAAAAGATCATTGCCCTGCTGCTGGCCCTGTGTATGCTGGCCGCGTTTGTCGGCTGCGGCAAGACGGAACCAAACGCCGCTACCACCGAGGCTGCCACCGAGGCCCCCGCTACCGAAACCGCTGCCGACGAGGCTACCGTGGAGACCGTGGTCCCCGAAGCCGAGTCCATGAGCTATGCCGAGTATGCAGAAGCGCCCGTGGATACCCCCGTGTGCGTAGAGACCTATGTCCAGGCCCATCAGGCCTGGCGGGACAACCATATCACCGTTTACGCCCAGAGCGAGGACGGCGCTTACTTCCTGTACAACATGGAGTGCTCCGAAGAGGACGCTGCCAAGCTGACCGAGGGCACCCATATCCGGGTCAACGGCTTCAAGGCCGAGTGGTCCGGCGAGGTGGAGATTGTGGACGCTACCTTTGAGATTCTGGATGGCGCCTATGTGGCTCCCACTACCGACATCACCGGGGCACTGTCCGCCACCAACCTGATCGACAACCAGAACCAGAAGGTGGAGATCCATGACCTGACCGTAGAAAAGGCCAACGACGACGGCGCTGCCTTCCTGTACAACTGGGACGGCTCCGGCCAGGCAGGCACCAACTGCGACCTGTACTTCAATGTTTCCGACGGCAACGGTACCTATTCCTTCACCGTTGAAAGCGACCTGTGCCCGGAGGGCAGCGATGTGTACAACACGGTCATGGGTCTGAAGGTGGGTGACAAGATCGATGTAGAGGGCTTCCTGTACTGGTACAACGGCCTGCAGCCCCATGTGACTGCCGTTACCGTAAAGTAAGCGATTTTCTTCTGCCCCGGCCCGGCCGGGGCAGTTTTATTCCATATTCTCAGGAGGTCCTCCATGAAAGAATTCATCCGTGTTTTAAAATTCACCCTGTTTTCCGCCAGCGCCGCCATCATCGAAATGGGTGCTTTTGCCCTTTTGAAGGAGTTTACCGCCTTGCCCTATTGGCCCTGCTACCTGGCGGCCCTGGTTTTAAGCGTGCTGTGGAACTTTACCCTGAACCGGAAGTTTACCTTCCAGTCCGCCGCCAATGTGCCGGAGGCTATGGCAAAGGTGGCCCTTTACTATGTGGTGTTTACCCCGCTTTCCACCCTTTTGGGGAACTTCCTGGCATCTACTTTGCTTTGGAACGAGTACCTGGTTACGGTCATCAATATGCTTTTGAACTTCACCACGGAGTTTCTCTATCAGAGGTTCTTTGTTTTTGGAAAATCCATTGATACGGCGAAGTGATTTTTGCCCAGACTATTGACCTTTTTCGTTCATGTCGATATAATAAAGATATTCAAATAGAGACAAGGAGTGTATCTTCCATGTACTATCATATGCGTGTGGCAGGGCTGGAGCGGGATCTGCCCATCTGCCCCCTCAACGATAACCTGTCCATTGCCGGTTTCGTCATCTTCGGTGACCAGGAGCTGACCGTGGCCTGCGCCCGGGAGCTCCTGAAGAAGGCCCCGGAGTACGATTACATCATCACCGCCGAGGCCAAGGGCATTCCTCTGGCCCACGAAATGGCCCGCCAGGCCGGGGACAAGAAGTATCTGCTGGCCCGGAAGGGTCCCAAGCTCTATATGCGGGAGCCTTTCAGCGTAGCCGTCAACTCCATCACTACCGCCAAGGAGCAGCGGCTGTACCTGGACGGGGAGGATGCCAAGCTGATGAAGGGCAAGAAGATCCTCATCCTGGACGACGTGATCTCCACCGGCGAAAGCCTCCATGCCCTGGAAGCGCTGGTGGAAAAGGCCGGCGGTATTATCTGCGGAAGAATGGCCATCCTGGCTGAGGGCGATGCCATTGGCCGGAAGGATATTGTGTACCTGGAGCCCCTGCCCCTCTTCAATCCTGACGGAACCGTCAAAGAATAAGGAGAAATGCATTATGGAAGTTGAAACCAAATTTCACAACGAAGGAACTTTCGCCGAACTGCCCGCCGTGTCCGTTGGAGAGGCCATCTGCCTGTTCTTCACCCGCTATGTGGATTTCAAAACCCGCTCCCGCCGCAGCGAATACTGGACGGCCATGATTGCCGTTTCCGTGGTCTCCGGCATTCTGAACCTCGTGTTCGGCAAGGTTCCCATGGTTTCCACCATCTGGAGCCTGGCCGTCCTGCTGCCCACCATCGCCGTTACCGTCCGCCGTCTGCACGACACCGGCAAGAGCGGCTGGCACTACCTGTGGAATCTGCTGCCCATTGTCGGCCAGATCATCCTGCTGGTCTTCCTGATTAAGGACAGCGATCCCAACGAGAACCAGTGGGGAAAGAGTCCCAAGTACCAGGGATAAGCCCTCAAAGGTCAAAAATTTACCCGCCCGAAAGGGGCGGGTTTTTTGCCGCTTTTTCGCCCTGCGAACGTAAGGCGTTAATTCAGCTTTTTTACAACCTCCGGGTCAAAGTGGACATTCACATGGGGATAGGTCATTTCGATGCCCTGGGCATCGAACACGTCCTTTACTCGCTTGTTGACGGCAAAGTACAGGTCCCAATAGGTTTCTGTGGGAGCCCAGAACCGGAGGATGTAATTGATGGCATTGTCGCCGTAGCTGTCTACCGCCGCGAAGGGGGCCGGGTCCGACAGGATCCCCTCTATCCGGGCTGCCTCCAAAAGGGCCTCAATCACCTTTTGCGTGGGGGCATCGTAGCTGGCCCCGATGTTCAGCTGGGCCCGGCGGGTAGGATTGGCGGAATAATTGACAATTTGGGCCGTCATTACGGTACTGTTGGGGATGCATACCACCTTGTTGTCTGCCGTTACCAGCCTGGTATAGGTTACATCGATGGCGGCAACGGTGCCGCTCAGGTCTCCAATGTCTACATAATCCCCGGAATGGAAGGGGTGGGTTGTCAGCAGGGCAAAGCCACCCAAAACATTTGTCAGCATATTCTGCAGCGCCAGGGAAATGGCCAGGGTCAGAACGCTGGCCATGGCGACCACACCGGTAACATCGATGCCCAGACTACCCGCAACGCTCAGGCCCAAGAGCAAATACAGTACAACCTTGGTCAGGGATAAAATCAGGCTGTGGGCCGCCTTTTCCAGCTTTGTTTTCTCCAGAGCCGTCCGCTCCAGCCGGAGAATTGCCTTTATCACCAGCAGCCCCACAACCAGAAGCAGGGCGGAGGAACCAACCACAGCAAAAATCCTGGTTCCCGCGTTGGAAAACCAATTGGATAGGGAAATCATCTCATGTTCCATAGCATACCTCGCAAAATTTTTCCCTTATTATAACCGTCTCTTCGTTCCATTTCAAGGGGAGACACGCAAAACCGCAAATAATAACATCCCGTCATTTTCTATAAAATTGAACAATCCAGCCTGTGAAAATCGCCAAATTCTTGTGAAATACAGGCTCTTGCATCCGGATTGAAGGATGATATAATAACTGCGAAATCAGAAGAAAACAGAAATGAGGATTCTTTATGGAATACTTGCTTGCCATTGGCCTGGCTATGTTTGCCGGCCTGTTTTTATCCCGACTGACCTCCCGGTTCAACCTGCCCGATGTCACCAGCTATCTGGTGGCGGGTATTTTGATTGGGCCCTTGTTTTTGGGTGCCCTGGGCATTCCTCACTTGGGCCTGCCCACCTTTGAGTTTGTGGACAAGCTGAGCCTGATCAGCGATGTGTCTCTGGGCTTTATCGCCTTCTCCATCGGGCCGGAGTTCCGGCTGGAGGAATTAAAGCACATCGGCCGCCAGGCTACTGTCATTGCCATTTTCCAGGCACTGTCCGCTACCATCTTTGTGGATGTGGGTTTGCTCATCCTGCATCTGTTCTTGGGCGATACTCTGCCGGTATCCACCTGCATCATGCTGGGCGCCATTGCCACCGCCACCGCCCCGGCCGCTACCGTCATGGTCATCAACCAGTACAAGGCCAAGGGCCCCCTGACGAACATCCTGCTTCCCATCGTAGCCCTGGACGATGCCGTGGGCCTCATTGTCTTCGCCGTTTCCAACGGCATTGCCAAGGCCCTGATTTCCGGCACCGTAAACATTGTTTCCCTGCTGGTAAACCCTGCCATCGAAATCGTCGTCTCTCTGGCCTTGGGCGCTGCCTTGGGCTGGGTGTTCAGCGTGGTGGAGCAGTTCTTCAACTCCCGGTCTAAGCGCCTGAGCCTGGCCGTGGCCTTTGTGTTCCTGTGCACCGCCTTCTCCAAAATCGAGCTGGACTTTGCAAACGGCGTGTCCATTGGCTTTAGCCCCTTGCTGGTGTGCATGATGTGCGGCACCATTTTCTGCAACCTGTGTGACTTCTCCGAGGAAATCATGTACCGGGCAGACCGCTGGACCGGCCCCGTGTATGTGCTGTTCTTCGTGCTCTCCGGCGCAGAGCTGGACCTGCGGGTGTTCGCCAGCGCCGCCGTGGTGGGCATCGGCCTTGTGTATATCCTGATGCGCTCCGCCGGTAAGATCATCGGCGCCGATGTCAGCTCCCGGTTTATGAAGTGCCCCCCCACCGTGTGCAAGTATCTGGGCATCACCTTGCTGCCCCAGGCCGGTGTGGCCCTGGGTATGTCCGCCACCGTGGCTGCCGACTTTGGCGCGGAAGGTGCCATCATCCGGAACATCGTCCTTTTCTCCGTGCTGATTTACGAGTTGGTAGGACCGATCCTTACCAAAATTGCCTTGTCTGCCGCCGGAGAAATCAATCCCAAGACCATCTCCAACCGAGGCGTTATGCCGGAGGAGCTGAAAAAGTAAACTTGTTTCTTCCGCACCAGGGAGCCTTCCTTGGTGCGGTTTTTTGCAATTTTGGAGAAAAAACGGGCTGCGCTGCCGCTGGCCTTTTTGCATAAACAGGACGGCGCTTGTCAACCGGTAAAACCACCTGCCTAACCGTCCAGCAGCCAGTCAATCAGGCTCAAGGATTTTATCCCATCGTAAGAGGTGTCCAATCCGGTTTCCATGGACAAAACAATTTTTTCATAGTTGTCACGGATATTCCGCAAGGGTGCAAGCTCTCTTGTCCGAACCTCCTCACTGACCATAGATTCCGTCACCTGAATATATTTTTTGTCATCTGCTGTTGTAGCAATGAAATCTACTTCCGCATTGCCAATTTTACCGATGGCAACATCGTACTCCCGCCGAAGCAGTTCAAAGTAAACCACATTCTCGATTGCGTGTCCACTGTCCCGATTGCGGAAGCCCAGCAGGTAATTTCTGAGGCCAATATCTACGATATAATATTTTCCAAGTGTACGGAGGTACTCTTTCCCCTTGATGTCAAAGCGCTTGATCGGGGTCAATAATCAGCTGTCCGGTTTCACCGTCAATGTAGCCAACACGGCCATTGTAGCCTTCTGCCAGAGCTTCACCAGCACCGCAGATAGCAGGGATACCCATAGTACGGGCCAAAATAGCAGTATGAGAGTTACCGGAACCACCCATGGTGACAAATCCCAGAATCTTGGACTTGTCCAGCTGCAGGGTTTCAGAAGGAGCCAGATCGTCCGCTGCCAAAATAACCGGAACATCAGAGCGGATTCCTCCGTCCACAACACCCAGCAGATTATCCAGAATCCGCTTAGCTACGTCCTTGATGTCCGCAGCACGAGCCTGCATATATGCATCATCCATAGCAGCAAACATGGCAGCGAACTGGATTATTTCCTTCTTTCTATATTACTTGATCAGAGCCAGGCACTCGTAAGGCCGCAGAGTCAGATCAGTGAGGGCGGT
>CAKTHQ010000046.1 GCA_934565415.1 uncultured Oscillospiraceae bacterium | reverse complement strand
TGCGCCATGCGGCACATTCCCATTTTTACCTTTGTCAACAAAATGGACCGGGAGGCCAAGGACCCCTTTGACCTGCTGGACGAGCTGGAGCGGGAGCTGGGCATCGAGACCTATGCCATGAACTGGCCCATCGGCTCCGGCAAGGACTTCCAGGGCGTTTACGACCGGGAGAACAGCCAGCTGCTGTTCTTCTCCGGCGTTTCCGGCAAGAATAAGGCGGGAAAGTTGGCCATTGACCTGTATGACCCAAAGGTTTCCGAGCACCTGGGCAGTGAAGCCAAGCACCGGCAGCTCATCGACGATGTGGAGCTCCTGTCCGCCGGGCGGGAGATGGACATGGAGGAGGTCCGCCGGGGCCAGCTGAGCCCGGTGTTCTTCGGCTCTGCCCTGACGAACTTCGGCATTGAGCCCTTCCTGGAGGCCTTTTTGCAGCTGACCCCGCCTCCGCTGGCCCGGGTAGCCGACTGCGGCACCATCGATCCCTTCAGCCCGGATTTTTCCGCCTTCGTGTTTAAAATTCAGGCCAACATGAACAAGGCCCACCGGGACCGGCTGGCTTTTATGCGCATCTGTTCCGGCAAGTTCTCCCGGGATGCGGAATATTACCATGTTCAGGGCAACAAGAAGATGCGCCTGTCCCAGCCCCAGCAGATGATGGCCGCCGAGCGGGAAATCGTGGAGGAGGCCTACGCCGGGGATGTGATCGGCGTATTTGACCCGGGCATTTTTGCCATCGGCGATACTATCACCGTGCCCGGAAAGAAGTTTACCTACTCCGGCATCCCCACCTTTGCCCCGGAGCATTTTGCCCGGGTATCCGCCAAGGACTCCATGAAGCGGAAGCAGTTCGTCAAGGGTACGGAGCAGATCGCCCAGGAGGGCGCGATTCAGATTTTCAAGGTGCCCAATTCCGGTATGGAAGAGGTCATCGTGGGCGTTGTCGGTACCCTGCAGTTTGATGTGTTCCAGTACCGGATGAAGAACGAGTATGGCGTAGACCTGCGGATGGAGGGGCTGCCCTACGAGGAAATTCGCCTCATCGACAGCTACCCCGGGGAACTGACGGACCTGAACCTGGGCACCGATGCGGAGCTCTTGGAAGACTACCGGGGCCGGAATCTGCTGGTGTTCTCCAGCTACTGGGCCATCGACTTTACCTGCCGCAGAAATCCCGGCCTGAAGGTTTCCGAAATCGTGGTTTCGGAAGGATAAGGCCATGCACATCTGGGGACATTTGAAAACCATCAGCCACCATCGCTTTTTGGTGATGTGCGGCTGCTTCCGGGTGGGGCTCTACCGCCAGGGACTGACCCACGACCTGTCCAAGTTCTCCCCAACAGAGTTTTGCGCCGGGGCCAGGTACTATCAGGGTACCCGCAGCCCCAATGCCGCCGAGCGGGAGCAAAACGGCTACAGTCTGGCCTGGATGCACCATAAGGGCCGGAACAGGCACCACTACGAATACTGGACGGATATGAACCCCAAAACCCAGCGATATGAGCCGGTGGAGATGCCCCGGCGGTACTTAGTGGAAATGGTCATGGACCGCAGAGCCGCCTGCATGACTTACCAGGGTAAAAACTACACACCGGCCTCGCCCTTGGAATACTTTGAAAAGAGCCGGGAGCGCCTTTTGATGCATCCCAATACGGAAAAAGCCCTGGCATTCCTTTTGCAAATGCTGAAGGAACAGGGAGAGAAAGCCACCTTCCGGTATATAAAGGAAGAGGTGCTGACGGGAAAGCCCTTTCCCTGGGAAGCGGTGCCGGAGGCCTGAATAATGAAATGAAGCTGTTAAAAGCGGTGTCGTTGCGAACCGGTGACCGATGTCACCGGTTCGCATCCCCCGGTTAGACGGAACCGGCTCAGAAAAGATGCCGGGATGTCCGAATATCCGGGAGATTCCCGGGCCGGTGTGTGTACCGGTTTGGAATGACAGAACGTTTTTAGCAGCTTTTTCAACTTAAGTGAAACTTTTCTTCCTCTTTTCCGTGTAGATAGGTATAGACATCTTTATAGAAAGGAGCGGTGCTGCCATGGAGGATATTCAGATTCTGGAGCTTTTCTTTGCCAGATCGGAAACGGCCATTCAGGAAACGGACCAAAAATACGGACGCTATTGCTATAAAATCGCCTTCGGCATTCTGGAAAACCGGGAGGACTCGGAGGAAAGCGTCAGCGATACCTATTATTCCGCCTGGAATGCCATCCCGCCGAAAAAGCCCGCAAGACTATCTACTTACCTGGATGCTGGAAAATGCTACCAGGCAGGGAATTTTCAAATCAGCATGGAGCTGTATATGCCGCAAAAGAAGGGAGAATGGCCCTATGCCGTCCAGGCGCTTCTGCGGTATTGCCGGAAGGATGTGCTGAGTCCGGACTTTGCCTATTTAAATAAAGATGAGAGCTGGAAGCAGTGGAACTATCGGTCCGCCTCCGGAAAGAATATTTAGATTCTCCGGGCCCCGGAAGGGGAGGCCTACCTATTCTGCGACTGCGGGGAGGCGACATTGACCCTGTCCTTTGAATCCGGGGACAATCCGGATACGGACATGACGGATTATCCCTTTACCTGGATGACGGATGAACAGGTGGAAAAAATCGCAGATGCCATAGATTTTACCGTCTCTCCTCGGCTGCCGGAAGAAACAATCGGGAAACCTGCCAGCCACCCCAAGGGCTGGGAAATCGAGACCAAATCCGTGGACTTTGACGGCAGCTTCGGCAGGATCGTCTTCCACCTCACAGCTCCATGGGAAACGAAGCTGCTCTACGGGGATGCGGGGTATGTCTACCCGGAAAACAGCAATCTTCTGATTCCGGAAATCGGCAGCTTTGATATGAAATCCTGGGTTGTTGCCTCCGAAGCTTTATGGGAGACGGGCAGTACCTCCCAGGGAATTGCCTACTGGATTGCCGAAAAGCCCATTGACCTGGACCGGGTAAAATCGATCCGCTTTGAGGACGGGACGGAGATTGTGGTAGAGGGAAAGGCTGCGGAATAACAATAGTCCCCGGCAAAAATGCCGGGGACCTCAAAATATACGCTTATTTCGCCTGATAGCTGAGTACATCCCCCGTCTGGTCGTTGCGGACGATGGTGACGGTGGTGTCCAGGGTCATGACTCCGTCCTCGGCCACAGCTTTGGCCTTGGATTTGGACAGCCCCCGGATGGTTTCCAGATCTTTGTCGTAGTCTGCAAGGGCGGTTTCGTCTACAGTGTAAACGGCTACGGTATAGGTGACCTCATGGGTGAGGAATTTCTGGTAGGCGCTTTCTACGATGGCTACGGTGGTGTCCGGGTCCAGTTTCTGCTGCTCTGCGGCAATCTGGCCCATCTGGGTATTCTTGTCATAGCGCTCCGAAGCGGTGTACTTGGCGGACAGGGAGGTGTTTTTGTAGTAGTAGCCTAGGTAGCCGAAAACACAGCCCACGCCGATGACGAAGAGCAAAATCAGGGTAACGATCTGCTTTCCGTTGAACCGAAGCTCGTTTTTGGCGTCGCTGCCGGTGCAGGTCAGCCCCAGCCGGGCGGTGATGGGCAGCATCACGGAGAGGAACAGGGTCAGCAGAAAGGCCTCAATGGGGAACATGAGGATGTTCTTAACCAAGCTGGGCAAGGCCATCAGCAGGGTGTACTGCTTGCCGCCCATGCAGATGGCGTAGTACCACATCATAATGGGAGTCTGCAATAGCACGTTGATTACCAGGTTGATGGTAAACCGGCTGAGTACCACCCGGGTGGTATTTACCTTTGCCCGGTACAGGTACAGGGCAAAAACCAGGGAGCCGCCCACCTCCGTCAGCACAAAGGGCGGGAAATAGACTCCGTCCGGCCGGATGATGTAGCCCAGCACATCCGTGATGACGGCGCAGATGCTGGCCATGACGGGCCCAAAGACCATAGCCCCCAGGGCATTGACAAAGAACGCTGCATTGATGCGCAGTACCGGGGTGATGGGGATGGACACCTGCTTCATGACAAGGCGCAGGGCGATCATCAGGGCAGCGAACACCAGCATATGGGTGTCCTTCAGTTCCATGGCCGCGTCGTGCCAATAGGCTCGGGAGAATGGGTGGGGATAGAGTGTGGTTGATTTTTTAGTTGACATAATATTACCTCCTTTTTGCAGCGGCGGCACATCGGCCCGGCAATAAAAATCCCGATGGACATACATCCACCGGGAGTAAAAAGCCGAGTAACCCGTAAGGCTTATGTGTCGCCTAACGGAGTATCGTTGCTACATAAAGGAGGTTTCCCCCAATATGGCGCAGCGGGTGCGGCGATCCCATCGCGGGCAAAAGCCCTTCGTCTGTCACACAACTCCCCATCTTGACAGCACTTCACGCGGGATCCCCTACTCTGTTCAGGAATCAGTATACACGGAACGATTGAAAAAGTAAAGAGAAATTTCGGGATTTTTGGAAATTTTTGTTTGCGGTATTATTTCTGCAGGCTGCGTTTGTTTCGTGGGTTTTCCGCTTTCCGGAGAGCGTAGAATAGAGCCATCTTAACGTGGGGGAGGAAGGGCTATGCAGTGCCAGAAGCTCAAGACCTATATGGAGACCGGGAGGGTGGTGTTTCTCCCCATCCGGGGGATCCGGCCCAACCCCAGGCAGCCCAGAAAAGTATTTCAGCCGGAGGCTCTTGACGAGCTGGCCCAGTCCATCCGGGCCCACGGGGTACTGCAGCCCCTGTCCGTCCGGCGGGTGGGGGCCGGCTATGAGCTCATTGCGGGAGAGCGGCGGCTTCGGGCGGCGGCCCAGGCGGGGCTGACGGAGGTGCCCTGCATCCTGCTGCGAATGGATGAGCAGGAATCCGGCATTGCGGCCATGGTGGAAAATTTGCAGCGGCAGGACCTGGACTTTGTGGAAGAGGCTATGGGCATTGCGGCACTGATGCGGGCTCAGAATTTGAGCCAAGAGCAGGCAGCCAGACTCCTGGGGAAAAGCCAGAGCAGCGTAGCCAACAAGCTGCGGCTTCTGCGCCACGGAACTGCGGTGCTGGAGGCTCTCCGCCAGGCGGGACTCACCGAGCGCCATGCCCGGGCCCTTTTGAAGCTGTCCGGGGAGGCGGAAAAGCTGAAAGCCATCCAGGTGATCCGGCAGGAGGGGCTGAGTGTGGCGGAAACGGAAAAATATATGGAAACGCTTTTAAACGGAAAGGCCCACAAAAAGCGGCAGGGCAGTGTAAACGGCTTTTTGAACAGCCTGACGGAATCCCTGGCCAGAATCCAGCGCTCCGGGATTCCGGCTGTATCCGAACGGCGGGAGACGGATCAGCAGATTGTTGTAACCATTACCATCCCCAAAGACCGGAAACTGGAAAAAAAGCCTTGACATATGGGCGCTTTTTGCGCATAATACAAAGAGAAAAAGCAGGAAGAAAATGGCAGACTTCTTCCGAAAATGAGAAGGAGAGCATATGCTATGAGAAAAACCGGAGCAAAGCGGATGGTCCTTGTTGCTGCAGTGGTTCTGGTATTGGTGGCGGCCGCCGTTGCGTTTTTTACCCTGGATCGGTTTGTAATTGTGGAAGGGCACCTGTATGCGCGGAATGAATCGGCCCTGGATCTGCGGGAGCGGGAGGTTACCTGTACCGCCTACGATAAGTTAAAGCAAAAGCTGCCCGGCTGTACTATTTTGTGGAATGTTCCATTCCAGGGGGAGAAGTATCCCAGCTTTGCAAGTGAATTAACGGTGGATACCCTGAGCTGGGAGGATGTGGACCTGCTGGATTATTTCCCCCAGCTGGAGACGCTCCAGGCCCAGGACTGCCAGGATTATGAGCAGCTCATGGAGGTAGCCCGGAGAAAGCCCAATTGCCAGGTAAACTACCATGTGCAGATTGACGGCCGGGTTTACGACCAGTCTGCCTCTACCGTGAAGGTGACGGAGCTGACCCAGGAGGATGCCCGGAAGCTGACCTATCTTCCCAAGCTGCGTACCGTCAATGCCCAGAAGTGCATGGCCTATCAGCTGCTGGGGCAGCTGCAGCAGGAGCACCCGGACTGGAATGTGATTTTCGACATCACCGTGGGCGGAGAGGTTTACGAAACCAGCGCCACTTCCATTACGGCCAGCAATGTGGGGTATGAGGAGCTTTCCTCTGCCATGTCCGTGATGAAAAATTTGCAGACCGTAACCCTGACCAATCCCACGGCTACCGGCGAAGAGCTGCTGCTTTTGCGGAAGGACTACCCCAATGTAGACATCCACTGGACATTGCAGGTTCAGGGCCGGGATATGCCGGACGATACCGAGGAAGTGGATATTTCCGGCCAGAAGCTGGAAAGCCTGGAGGAGGCCAAGGCCTATGCCGCCTACTTCCCATCCATTACCAAGCTCATTATGACCGACTGCGGCTTCGACAACGAGACCATGGCTGCCTTCCGGGAGAAAATGCGCAGCCAGTATAAAGTGGTCTGGACGGTGTACTTAGGGTCCATTGCCAAGTGCCGGACGGATGCTACCAAGTTTATGCCCCTGACCCAGGGCGACGGCTATTTCCAGGACTGGAACGCGGTGGACCTGAAGTACTGCGAGGACCTGATTGCCATCGACATCGGCCACTCCCGGGTAAAGCACATTGAGTTTGTGGCCTATATGCCTCACCTGAAATACCTGATTCTGGCGGATACGGATGTGCGGGACATCACCCCCATCAGTAACTGCAAAGAGCTTATCTGGCTGGAGCTGAGCTGGTGTGCCATCGAATCCTACGAGCCGTTGCTTGGCTGCACTGCCCTGGAGGACCTGAACCTGAGCCGCACCTTTGCAGATCCGGAGCCGGTGAAGCAGATGACCTGGCTGAAAAACCTGTGGTGCATGGAGCGTGGAAGCGGCGTCATTTACGAATGGACCCAGGCCTTGCCCAATACCCATGTGGTCGGTGTGGGTACCGATGCCATCGGCTACGGCTGGCGGAAATTACCCAACTACTACAAGATGCGGGATGCCCTGGATATGTATTACATGAGATAACCCTTTCCCCTGTGCCCCCCGGCACAGGGGATTTTAGTTGACAGGCGTTGTGGCTTTGGGCTATAATATCCGAAGAAAAATGGAAAGGGGGACATGGGCATGGAGCAAAGAAGGCTGACCTGGGTGGATACGGCCAAGGGCTGGGGAATCCTGGCCATTGTAGTCTCTCATGTGTTTACGGGGCATCCTGTTTCCCGGTGGCTGTATAGCTTCCATGTGCCGCTGTTCTTCTTCTTGTCCGGATATCTGTTTAAGGTGGACAGGCCCTGGGGGGAGTTCTGGAGGGGAAAGATCAAAAAGCTGCTGATTCCCTATTTTGCGCTGGCTCTGCCCATTGTTCCGGCGGAGGCGGCTCTGTACGGCGGCAGGGAATGGTTTTGGGAGGAAACTCTGGAAATGGGGCTGGGCGTGCTGCTTCAGCGGCGGATGTGGCCTATCTGGTTTTTGGCCTGCCTGTTTGTATTGGAAATCATTGCCTACCCGTTGTTTCGGCTTCTGAAAAGGCCTTGGCATTTGGGCTTTGCGGCGGCGCTCTGCGGCGCGGCGGCGGTGGCCTATACCCAGGCAGGGCTTCCGGCGCTGCCCTGGAATCTGGATGCCTGCTTTGGGGAGATGCCCTTTTTTGCCGCCGGGTACCTCTTAAAAAACAGCAAGCCCGCCTCCGGGTGGCTGGAAGCGGGAAAGGGGAGAATATTGACCTTTTTCTTGCTGGCTTTTGGGAATGTACTCTTTGCCCTGCCTGCGGTGCGGGGAAGGGTACCCGGGATGGATGTGTTCCAGTGCCAGTACGGAATTCCCTGGCTCAGTTTCCCGGCGGCTTTTTGCGGAATCGGGGCGGTGCTCCTGGCCTCTCAATACCTGACGGCAAGCCCCATTCGGTATCTGGGGAAAAATAGCCTGTTGTACTTTGTCTGGCACCAGACTCCGGTGATTACGGCCATCTACTATTTCTTCCCAAAGTGGGGCATTGCCATGGAAAATTACCCTTCCGCCTTGGCTATGCTGGGGGAGAAGGGGTTGGAACTTGCCATCATCCTGCTGGTGATAACCGTTTGCAATGAGCTTCTGGCCCGTTCCGGGTTCCGGTGGGTTCTGGGGAAATAATTATTTACATACCGCACGCACCATTTCCAGCTCCTCCGGGTAGATGCAGTTGGGAATGGTGCTTTTTTTGATTGCATCCAGGCAGTTTTCCAGGTCCATCCACAATACGGATGCAATCTCCTCCTTTTGCAGGATAAAATCCTCCCGGTCATAAAAAAGGGCAAATACCCGGGAATACTGCCGGTCATGAAAGGGCTTCCCGTGAAAAATGCCATCGGCGTTGATTCTGCGGTTGCCGCAGAAAACGAGGTCCCCGGGCTTGACGGTGATACCCAGCTCCTCCCGCAATTCCCGAAGGGCAGAGGGAATAAAGTCTACCCCGGCGGGAATGTGTCCGGCGCTGGAAATATCATAGCAGCCGGGCCAGGAATCCTTATTTGCACTTCTTTTTTGCAGCAGCACCTGGGGCCGCCCATTCCGATACCGCACCAGCCACACATGACTTGTCCGGTGGGGGATCCCCTGGGCGTGGGCTTCCTCCCGGGGTACGGTCGTCCCGGTGGGGAGGCCGTTTTCATCGACAACATCTAAATATTCCATTTGAAAAACCTCTGCTTTCTTTTGCAATCTTCCGTTTGTATGGCCGGAAACCGTGGATTGCCGCGGCGTAGGCCCGGTATCGGCTCTGTGGATGCTTGCATTCCGCTGCCTATAGAGTATCACCTTGGCAATGCTTCGTCAACTTTTCATTCCCGCGGTATCCCGACCCGAAAAAAATTTTGTATCTGATGTGATTTTTAAGGGATTATGTTGCACTGTTGTCATACTCCGTTGGCTATGATAAAGCCAAGCAAAAACAAAATAAAAAACGGAGGTACCAACTATGGAAATGACCAAGGAACTCATGGAAAAAGCAAAGGCTGCCAAGACCGCCGAAGAGCTGCTGGATTTGGCCAAGGCCCAGGGCATTGCCATGGAAAAGGAGGAGGCAGAGGCCCAATGTCATTATCTTAATGACATTGGCGGGTACCCGGCTCCTTTTTTTGCCTATTCGGTTGTAAGCTGGACGGTTCGCAAAATTGCTCCGGTGGGGCAGCTTTTTTGGCACCGGCCGCAGTTCAGGCAGATGTCTGCCCGGCAGACATACACGGCACGGCGGACGAAGACCCCTTCCCGGATACCGGCGAAACCGGGGTCTGCCAACGGCGGGGGATCATGCATGGGCTGCATCATGGAATCACTCCTGTGTATTGGACGGATTATGCGGTAAAACAGAGCTGCACAGCCGGAACCGTCTTCCGGCTGTTTCCGGACCGGATCATCCGGGTGCTCGGTTTTGCTTTTTCATAGGCGACTCTTTTGGAGTACCGACATTTGCTCCGACGACATAATAACATACCAATGGATGCAAAAGGGGCGCACAAAGCAGAAGACTGCGGCTTTTTTCCCAAAGATATGCGGCACAGAAGGGGAATTGTGAAAAATTTGTGTAGTTCTTTACCTCTTGGGAAAAGTATGGTAGAATAAACGCACCTATTCCCTTTGGAGGATTTCTGTATGCGACTGCCAACGTTCAAGAAACCAAAATGGAATTTTACGCTGCTTGCGTTTTTGTTTCCCTTTGTCGGAATGCTGCTGGTGATGCTTATCAGCGGCTATAAGCCCTTTGGCAAATATTCCATGCTGTATTCCGATATGTACCACCAGTACTATCCCTTCTTTGTGGCCTTCCGCAGGACTCTGCGGAGCGGCGAGAGCCTCCTCTACAATTGGAGCATCGGCATGGGGCTGGATTACCTGGGGCTTATTTCCTACTATCTGGCCAGCCCCCTGAATTTACTCAGCGTACTGGTGCCGGAAAAATGGCTGCTCAGCTTTTTTTCACTGCTGATGCCGGTGAAGCTTGGGCTTGCCGGACTGTTTTTTGCCCTGTTTCTCCGGGAGCTGTATGGGAAAAATGATTTTTCCCTGGTTATTTTCGGCGCGTTTTATGCTTTGTGCGCCTGGGCCCTGGGCTTCCAGTGGAACATTATGTGGCTGGATACCTTTGCCCTGCTGCCACTGGTCATTTTGGGCGAAATCAGGCTCCTGCAGCAGAAACGGTTCTTTTTGTATACCGTAACCCTTTTCCTGGCGGTATATGCCAACTACTATGTGGGCTTTTTTGTGTGTATCTTTGTGGCACTGGCCTTCTTCTGCTATGAGATTTGCCGTTTCCCCGGCTTCAAGCGGGCGGGGCTGGATCTTGTGCGCATTGCGTTCTTTTCCCTCCTGGCCATCGGTATGACGGCAATCTTAGAGCTTCCCACGCTGGCGGCCCTGCAGACGACCCAAAGCAGTGTCAATGCCTTTCCCAAGGGCTTTAAGCTGAATATTGCCTCCGCAAATACCTGGAAGGGTTTGCTGGATGCCATGCGGCAGGTGGCAGGCAACATGGCCGGGGCCCTGGAGCCCAATTTCAAGGAGGGATTGCCAAATCTCTATTGCGGCATTCTGACGGTAGAGCTTAGCTTCCTCTTCCTGATGTCCAAGGAAACAAAGTTCCGGGAAAAGCTTTGCGGCGTGGGATTGCTGGTCTTCTTTATGCTGAGCTTTATCATCCGGCAGCTGGACTATATCTGGCATGGGTTCCATTTCCCCAATATGATTCCTTACCGGTTCAGCTTCCTGTTCAGCTTTGTGCTGCTGAATATGGCCTACCGGGGGTGGCTGCTGCGGCGGCAGTTCCGAAAAAGCCACATCCTGGCGGCGGCGCTTCTTACGGCGGCGATTTTCTGCTGCTCCCAGAGCTTTGTAAAGGGAGACTGGTACGAAAACGGAAAGCTGGAGGACCAGATGCTGGGCTATTTTGCTTATAATTTTGGGTTTCTGCTGCTGTTTACCGGCTTTTTGCTCTATGGCAAGCGCAGGGTGAAAATACCGGAGGATGCGGACGAGGGGGAGCAGAAGCTTCTTACCCTCCGGCAGAGACGCATCCGGGTTTGGTCCAGGTGGCTGGTACTGGGCACGGCGGTGGCGGAAATCGGGGCCAATCTTCTGGCCTTTGGGCTGTACTTCCCGGGTACGGGGGTAAGCAATTATCCCAAGGGCAAGGAGGCCGCTGCCTCTATGATAAGATATATGAAGGAGCGGGAAAAGGAGCCCTTCTACCGGGCGGAAACTACCCACTCCCAAACCCTCAACGACGATGCCCTCAACGGCTATAACGGCATTTCTGCCTTCACCAGCTCCGCAAATGTCAAGGTTACTGAATTTATGAAGGCCCTGGGCTATGGCGCCAAGAATACCTACAACCGGTACTGCTTTGAGGAGAGCAGCCCGGTGGCCAACCTGTTTCTGGATCTTAAATATATGATCGAGCGGGACGACCGGGACCGGTCCAGTACTTTCTTCGAAGATGTCCACCACTACGAAAAGGTCCATCTCCTGAAAAACAATGCCTATTTGCCGCTGGGCTTCCTGGCGGAAAAGAGTCTTGCAAATCTGGACTTTTCCTCCAGGGATGATTCCTTCCAGCTCCAGAATATGCTGTTTACCGCGGCAACAGGGCTGGAGGCGGATGTGTGGGAGCCGATTGTAGGGTCCCAGATGACGGCCCTGGGAAACGGCACCGAGGTTGCGGAGAGCCAGACCCAGGGAAAGGTCAGCTACTCCAAATGCGAGGATGGGGCCTATGTTTCCTATTTCTTTACCGCCAACCGGGAGGGCTTTGTATGTATCCGGCTGGACTGCCCCAAACGGAATGATTTTACCGTATCGGTCAACGGAATTGAGCTGTATCGGGAGACCATCAGTCTGTCCCAGATGCTGGCCGTAGGGGACCTGGAGGCCGGGGACACCGTGGAAGTCCGGGTGGAATGCGACAAGGATGAGACGGGAACGATGACGGTAACGGCAGCCCTGCTGCGGGATGATCTGTTTACCTGGGGCTACAGCATTCTGAACGCCTCCACCTTAAATATTACCTCCTTCCGGCAGACAAGGGTAGAGGGCACCATCGACTGCGACCGGGATGGTCTGCTGTATACCTCCGTACCCCAGAACGGCAATTGGCACGTTTATGTGGATGGGGAAGAGCAGGAAACAAAGCTGGTGGGGAACTGCATGATTGCGGTTGATCTGACCCAGGGGACACATACCGTCACCCTGCGGTATCAGAACAAGGCCTTTTCTCTCGGCTGGAAGATCAGCCTTTTGTCTGCCGCCATTTTTGGTGGCATCAGCTATTATGCCTATCAGCCGGAGCTGGAAAAGAGAAAGAAAAAACAGGCTTAATTCGATGGCCGCAGGCTTGCGGAAAAGCAGGCCTGCGGCCTTTTGAGGATTCCGGAACAGGAACGGAATTCGCCAAAATATTTTCCCCAATTCCCCACAATGGTCTAGCATTGTGGGGAAAACTATGTTAAAATGGTGCCCAGAATTCTTTTCGAGACGGGGTCAAGGGATATGGAGCATTCCGGGCTGATTTTTGGCACAGCATATGATATAGAAGGGCGTACGCCGGCGCAAATTCGGGATGACCTGGCGCAGATGAAGGCGGCAGGGCTGAACCTGGTGCGGCTGGGAGAAGAATGCTGGCCGCTCTGGGAACCGGAGGAGGGGGAATACCGGCTGGATTCTCTGGTGTCCACCTTGGCCCTGTGCCGGGAGCAGGGCATGGAGGTCCTGCTGACCGTCCCTTCCCAAAGCTGCCCAAAGTGGCTGAAGGGCAAGCGGACGGAAATCTGGACAGGCCATAACGACGGCCTCATCCGCCGGATGGCAGAGACGGCCGCTGCTTTTAACTGTGTCCGCTTTTTCCAGGTGGATGCCACCGGGAAGCGGGAAAAGCTGGCCATGCACCAGTGCCATGTGCTGCGAAAGTGCTTGGGCCCGGTCCAGGTGATTGCCCTGACGGACCGGGAGTGCACGGACCTGTTTTGGGAAGAGGCGGATAAATTCTGCGCCCTGGGCTGCGCTGTCTACCATGAGGCGGGGCTAAAAAATACCGGGGCGGCCCTGACCTTCCGGGGAGACCTGGCCCGGGGAAACCGGCAAACCCCCTATCTGGTATTGGAAACTCAGTGCCAGGGTAAGCTGGGCCAGCTGCCGTACCCCGGGCAGCTGCGGCTCTGGGCCTTCCACCACATTGCTTCCGGAGGCGCGGGGCTCTGCTACCAGGGCTGGCACAGCGAGGAAGGCTGGAAGGGCGTTGTGGGCTACGACGGCCGCCCGGGAAGGGTATATGAAGAGGTCAAGGCTATCGGCCGGGAGTTTGGGACCTTAAGCGGCAAGCTCCGGGGGCTTCAAAAAAAGAATCGGGCCGCCGTGGTGGTCAGTGCTTCCAGCGGGGCGAAAATGCCGATGCTGGGCACCAAAACCTATGCCGACATCGTCCGATGGATTTGCGACAGCTTCTACCGGCTGAACATCGAGCTGGACCTGATTCCCGATACCAGCCGGGACTTTTCGGACTATGCGCTGGTAGTGACTCCCTGCCTGTACAGCGCGGAGGACGCGCTTATTACGGCACTCCGAAACTATGTAGCCGAGGGCGGATACCTTATTTCCACCTTCCGCAGCTTTTTTGCGGACGGGCAGGGCCGCATCCGCCGGGGAGCCCAGCCCTATGGTATGACGGATGTGTTCGGCATGGGCTACGAGGATTTTACCATACCGGAGGAAACCTGCCTGCCGGAATATGTGGCGGAGGTTTCCGACTTCTGCGAGATTCTGGAGCCGGAGGGGGCTATGTCCCTGGCGATTTACGACAGCCCCGCCTGGCGGGGGAAAACCGCGGCCACCTGCAGCCGGTTCGGCAAGGGCCAGGCAGCCTACTTTGGCTGCTACAGTGAAGAGGGCTTCGAGCCCATTTTGCTGCGGCTATTGGCTATGTGGCACATTCCCGTGCCGGAAACGGCCTGGCCCGTGGTCCAGAAGCGGGCCGTCAGCCGGGAGGGAAAGCCTATCACCTTTTTGCTGCACTACAGCCCCGCCTGCCGGGTAATTCCCAGTCCGGCCACCGGGACGGAGCTCTTTTCCGGAACACATATGGACGAGGGGGAGCCTCTGGAGCTAAAGGGCTGGGATGTGAAAATTTTGGAGGGAGATCAATGAGCAAAGCAGACGAACTATATAAGGCTACCTGCCGGGACATCCTGGAAAACGGCTTTTCCGACGAGGATCTGGAGGTCCGCCCCCACTGGGCAGACGGCACCCCGGCCCACACCATCAAGAAATTCGGCGTGGTGAACCGGTACAACTTAGCCGAGGAATTCCCCATTATGACCCTGCGCCGGACCTACTGGAAAAGCGCCGTGGATGAGCTTTTATGGATCTGGCAGAAGAAGTCCAACCGAATTGCGGACCTGGGCAGCCACGTTTGGGACGAATGGGCCGGTCCCGACGGCACCATCGGAAAGGCCTACGGCTATCAGCTGGGAATCAAGCACCGGTATAAGGAGGGGATGTTTGACCAGGTGGATCGGGTTTTGTATGATTTAAAGCACAACCCCGCCTCCCGGAGAATTCTCACCAACATCTATAACTTTGAAGACCTCCACGAAATGAACCTGTACCCCTGCGCCTATTCCATGACCTTCAATGTTACGGGGGATACCCTGAACGCCATTCTGAATCAGCGGTCCCAGGATATGCTGACGGCCAACAACTGGAACGTGGTCCAGTACGCGGTGCTGGTTCACATGATGGCCCAGGTATCCGGATTGAAGGCAGGGGAGCTGGTCCATGTTATCGCCGACTGCCACATCTACGACCGGCATATCCCCGCCGTCAAGGCCATGCTGGAGCTGGAGGGTTACGAAGCGCCGAAGTTCTGCATGGACGAAAGCATCACGGACTTTTACGCCTTTACTAAGGACTCCTTCCGGATGGAAAACTACCGGTACCATCCCTTCAATTTCGAGATTCCCATGGCGATTTGAGGATAAAATATGGAGCTGATCGTAGCGGTATACGAGGACTGGGGCATTGGCCGGGATGGGACCCAACCCATCGCTCTGAAAGCGGACCGGAAGTTCTTCCGGGAGACCACCAGGGGCTGCACGGTGATCGCCGGGCGGCGCACCGTAGAGGATTTCCCCGGGAAAAAGCCCCTGCCCGGAAGAGAAAACATCCTGATTTCCCGCAAGGGAGGGGATTACCCCGGCTTTACCCTGTGCAAAAGCATCGAGGAAGCGGCTGAGCTGGCCCAGAGTGCCCACCGGGCCATGGTCATCGGCGGCGGCAGCATCTACAGGGCCTTTTTGCCCCTGTGCGACAGGGCCTATGTGACCAAGGTCCACACCCGGGTAGAATGTGATACCTTTTTTCCAAATCTGGACGAAGATCCCCGGTGGGGCGCGCCGGAAACGATACAGTCCGGCGAGGAAGACGGCATTTTTTACGAAATGCTGCTGTATCGGAGAAAATAAAAGAGCGGACCTGTTGCCCCCGGGATGGGGGGACAGGTCCGTTGTTTTTAGGGCAGTCCGGCAAATGGGGAGTTGACGGGGTAAACGGTAGGTACCGAAGGCAAGCTCTTCCCCCTCCTGCATGGAGGGGGCGCCCACCGCAGTGGGCGGGGGTGGAGGG
>CAKTHQ010000045.1 GCA_934565415.1 uncultured Oscillospiraceae bacterium | reverse complement strand
TGGTTGCGGAGGCAGGACTCGAACCTACGACCTCCGGGTTATGAGCCCGACGAGCTTCCAACTGCTCTACTCCGCGATATTGAAGTGCTGAGGAGAATGCCTCATTGCTTGGGTATTGTAACATAGCGCCGCCGTTTTGTCAAGCATTATTTTTGCAGAACGGAAAAGGGGGCTTTACCGGTCCTCTTTGAAATTCCGTTCCTGGAGGATGTGCCGCAGGGCGGCGTAGCGGGGGCCCTGGTGGGTGGATGTGGGGACGGTATCCCGGTGGAAACGGGCCAGCTCTTTGCGCAGGCCGTCGGAGGGCATAGAGCGGTAGAAGTCGGTCCACTCCTGAAACCGGACGGCGTAGCCGAGAAGACTTTCCCGGGCACTCATTCCCGCGGCGCTGGCCAGGCGGATCCTGTCACCAAATGCCATTGAAAATTTCGCCTCCTATAGGTTCGTTTTGGAACCAATGCGGAAATTATAGCACGGATTGCTGAGAAATCAAGTAGGTTTTTGCCGAAATTGTAAAAATTCCCCGGAATTACACAAAATGATATAAAAACGTTCAAAAAATGTTCATCAGAAAATTAGCACTCTCCCCTTGACGCTGCTAAAAAAGGTGGTATAGTATAGCTGTTCCTTGAGAGAGGGGCAAAAAGGGAAACGTGATGACCGCCAACGTTCAAAATAGGAACGCCAACGGATGAATGGAGGAATGACTTATGTTGCCCAGCATTTTTGGTGAAAACCTGTTCGATGATTTCTTTAATGATCCTTTCAGCATGATGACCAGCCAGGTGGAAAACCCCCTGTACGGCAAGCACGCAAAGAATATGATGAAGACCGATGTTCGGGAAACCGAGAACGCCTACGAGCTGGACATTGACCTGCCTGGCTTCAAGAAAGACGAGATCAGCATCGACCTGAAGAACGGCTACCTGACCATTGGCGCGACCAAAGGCCTGGATAAGGATGAGCAGGACAAGAACGGCCGCTACATCCGCCGGGAGCGTTACGCCGGCGCCTGCAGCCGGAGCTTCTATGTGGGTGATGTGCAGCCCAGCGACATTGGGGCCAAGTACGAGGACGGCATTCTGAAGCTGTCCGTGCCCAAGGCTGACAAGCGCCGCCTGCCGGAGAAGACCACCATTGCCATTGAGTGATCTGTAAGCAATTGCGAAATAAACAAAGTACGCCCCGCAAGCCAAGGCAAAACCTGGTTTGCGGGGCGTATTTTTTACACAGCCGCCTCCGTCTTGGTGGCGGTATCGAAGGTGCTGTCCTCGTCGGGGAGGCCCTTCAGGAACCGGCGGTTTTTATAGGCACCGATGGTCAGCAGGGGGACGATGACGAATACGATGGCCCAGTAGCCGCAGTAGCCGTAGCCGTACTTGACAATGTTCGTCAGGCCCGCAAAGGAGATAAACATGGATACGCACATGATGGCAGTGGCAATGGCACCCCGGCGGACATGGGTGTTCTTGACGAACTGCAGATAGCTGGCGTTTTCAAACCGGTTGATGAAGCCGAAGACCACCACAACGCCGGAGGAGATCATGCACAGGAACAGCACCAGGCAGTAGAGGACCACCAGCCAGTTCATATCTAGGCTCATAAGGACGGTAAGGGTGGGCAGGGTGGTGCCGCCGGTGACGGTGGTGAAGTAGCCGCTCCAGGCGGTGAGCATCAGTACGGAGAGCCCTAAGCCCAATACATTAAACAGAAGCATACAGCTCATGCCCCGGGTGCAGTCCTTCTTGGTTTTCAGCACAGTGCCGCAGGCCAGAACGCCGGGAATGGTAACCCACTGGAAGGCAGCGTAGTTGACACCGTTGAAGAGGGCCTTAGGCACATTGGAGAAGCCGTCGGCTTCGAAGCTGGCTTTCAGGGTATCGAAGAGGTTTACGCCCTTCATAAGCCCATAGAAGTAGATAACGAGGGACAGCACCAGGATGGCAAGACCCATATAGGAAGAGCCCATCCGGACCAGGTCCGCGCCGAAGATGGACAGGAGCAGGATCACAACGCCTACTACCAGAGCGCCCAGGTAGTAGTTGACGCCCAGGTACTGCTGCAGAGCACTGGCGGCACCGGCGATGCAGGAGGCAACCACCATGAGGATCATGATGTCGTAGAATACATCGAAGGTGACCCACAGCTTATCGTAGGGGTGATACAGGGCAGAGAACAGGTCCTTGTAGCTCTTGCAGCCCCGGGTATTCCACAGGAGCTGGGCTTCCCGGGTGGACAGGGCCAGCAGAACCATGGCAAGCAGGGCACTGAAAATGCCCACCCAGCCCAGGGAGACAAAGTTGGTATTGGCCTGGTTTCCGGTGGCGAAGCCGCCGCCGGCATGGGCTGCGAAGGCGGTAAAGCCGATGCTCAGGGCAGTGGCCCAGGAGGATTTCTTCTTGGTAGACATGGCGTTTTTCTCCTTTTTCATTTTCATTTCGGGTCCCGGGCTGGTCAGGCCCGGGGATTTCTTACTTCTCTTCTATGCGCAGGCTGGTCAGGCCGGGGAAGACTTATGATGGGGAAGCTGGTCAGGCCGAGATCATTTATGGCTTTCCAGATATTTTTTACCGGCAGCGTCGGCGTCCCGCATGGCCTGCATAAAGGCTTCCTTGGTGAAGGTCTGCAAAGAGCAGGTCCATTCCAGAACGGTGGAGGCCTTATCAGCAACGGTTTGCAGATCCGCTTCCGTCAATTCGATTTCTGCCAGGGTCACGGGCAGGCCTACGGAGGCGTTAAAGGCCAGTACCTCGTCCCGCCGTGCGAAGTTCTTGTCGTAGGTCAGAAGCGTCAGTACGCCGAAGGAGACGATTTCACCGTGGAGGTGGTTGTGTCCGGAGGCGGGCACCAAAGTGGCGCCGTAGTATACGCAGTGGGCCAGGGAGCTATTGTAGTAGTAGTCGTCAGCCGTGGTGGTGAAGTTGGAAACCAGGCCCGTGGAGACCACGATGCACAGGGCCACCTGCTGCAGGGCGTCCCCCGCCTTGTTGTTCCGGCACTCTTCCAGGGCTTCTTTGCCATACTTGACCAAGGGATCGGTGCAGCAGGCGGCCATGGTCCGGCCCATCAGGGGGGTGTGGGGCAGGTCCCGGCCCCGGGTGCACAGCTCTACCTCACATTCCTTGCTCAGGGCGTCGCCGATGCCGGCCCACAGCAGCTTTTCCGGGGCCTCCGCCACAACCTGGGTGTCAAGGAAGGTGTGCAGGGGGCAGCGGCTGGGATAGAAGTAGTTTTTAAAGCTGTCGTCCGGGTTGTAGAACACGCCGATAGCGGTGACGGGAGCGCAGTTGGAAGCGATGGTGGGGAAAGTAAACAGAGGCTTATCCAGCTTTTCTGCCACATACTTGCAGGTATCCACCGCCCGGCCGCCGCCCATGGCAAAGAGCATATCCGCATTCTTTACTTCTTCCAGATCGGCCACCGTGTCGCCGTTTTCGTAGGTGGAGTTGCCGCCGTACCAGATCGGGGCAGTCAGGGTCAGGCCGGTACCTTCTACGGCGGCCTTCAGTTTGCCGTAGCCCTTTTCCAAAGCCGTCTTGCCGCCAACCACCGCAGCGGTTTTGCCATACCGGTGGACAACGTTCCAAACTTCCTTGTAGCAATCCGGGCCAACGCTCCAGGCGGGCAGACAGTTGGTGTAAGTATTCATGTTCTTTTTCTCCTTTTCGCAAATAAAAAACAGCTTCGTCTCAAGTTTTGCTTGAGACGAAGCTGTGAAAATACAGTTCCGCGGTACCACTCAAATTGCCGAGATACTCGGCCCCTTAGCCACGTCGCCCTTGTCGGTTAAACGTGCGGCACGGTAACGTATGCCCTACGTCCTAACTTACTCGAAATCTTTCAGCAGGCTGCTCCTCAGGGATTTTCGGATCGGGCCCTCAACTGCCTCGCACCAACCGGCAGCTCTCTGGACAAGGAAACGGGATCTTACTCTTCTGATTCAACACATTTGGAAGCGGTGTGAAGTTGTTGTGGTGATAATACAGGAAAACGGTCTGTTTGTCAAGCCCTTTTGAAAAATAATTTTTCCGCAAGGTGCGGACAGGTGCTTGCGACAGATGGATTGATTTTTGAGGGAGTTCAAAATTTCGTACTGTAGAGGCGGCTATTAGCCGCCCCTACATGGGAAAATCACCGCGCCCGCTCTTTATTCAGCCGGTCGGCCTTACAGAAGACCGCAAAGCCCAGGACGAACAAAATCACCAAGGCCCCTACGGCCAGGCTCTCGTTTTGCAGCCTCTGGCCGAAAATCGAAACCGTCATACCGGCGGTGGCCTGGCTGATGACGGCAATCAGGGTGGTGCCCAGGAAGGAGGCGCCCTTGCCGCAGATGTCCATAAGCCCGTAGTATTCGCCGCTGCGCTCCGGTGGAATGATCTTGCCTAAGTAGGACCGGCTCAAAGCCTGAATGCCGCCCTGGAACATCCCCACAAGAACGGCCAATACCCAGAACTGCCACTGGCTCTGCAGGAACACCGCAAAGACCGTAATCCCCGTATAGGCCAGAATGCAGATTTTAATCAGCTTGCCCGTATCGCACATGGCGGAAAGCCGGCCGAAAATCAGCGCGCAGGGGAAGGCCACGATCTGGGTCAGGAGCAGGGCCAGCAGCAGTCCGGTGCTGTCCAGGCCCAAAGCGGTGCCGTAGGCCGTTGCCATGTCGATAATGGTATAAACGCCGTCAATAAAGAAGAAAAATGCCAATAAGTACAGGAAAATATGCTTCTGCCCCCGGACCTCCCGGAAGGTTTTGGCCAGCTGACGGAAGGTGCCGAGGATGGGATGCTCGGTGCTCTCCACATAGGCGCTCTGCCGGTACCGGCGCAGCAGGGGCAGCGTACAAACCAGCCACCAGGCGGCAATGAGCAAAAAGGATATAACCATGGCAGAGGTCATGCTCAGCCCGATTTTATCCCCCAGCAGTACCAGGGCCAGGCAGATCACAAAGGGAATCACAGAGCCGATGTAGCCGTAGGCATAGCCGAGAGAAGATACATTGTCCATGCGATTTTCCGTGGTGACCTCCGGCAGCATGGCATCGTAGAACACCAGGCTGGAGGAAAAGCCCACCTTGGCAAGTATAAAAATCATCAAAAACAGCAGCCAGCCGGAGGCAAACCCCAGAGCGGCGCAGCCCAGGACACCCAGCAGCATACAGGCCAGAAAAATGGGTTTTTTAAAGCCCTTCCGGTCTGCCAGTGTGCCGCAGATCGGGCCAATGATCGCTACCAAAATGGTGGAAACAGACCCCGCGTATCCCCAAAAGGCCAAGTATTCGCTTTCGTTCAGGCCGCCCAGGCCTGCCAGGTAATTAAAGTAAATGGGCACCAGGGTAGATACCAGCAGGATAAAGGCAGAGTTGCCCACATCATACAAAATCCAACTGCGTTCCAGTGCCGTGAGATGAAATTTATCCTTCATATTTCTCTTTCCTTTCTGTCAGCCAAAGGTGGGGCCGAAGGCCTCTTCCAGGGGGGCATCCGCTTCCAGTGCAGCAATCAATTCCCGGGCCAGTATCGGGTAATCCCTTGCGGCATTCTCATAGGCCTCCAGCAGGAGCCCATCCAGGTGCGCGCACCGGGGATCCGGCCCCACGGTTGGAATCAGGCTCCGGCCGGTTTCCCCGCCCAGGCCCAGAATCAGCCTTGCCAGGCGCCGTTTCCGGGAAAAAGCAATCCGGTAAACCCGGCGCATATTGCCCAGGCACCAGCCTACGGAAGCCGGCCCCAGGTCCTTGTAAAACCCGGCAACGGTAGCCTTTTCCCCCCGGGTCAGCCGGAGGTATTTGCCGATCCGGCGATTTTGCAGGAGAATCAGGCCATCCTGCTGCTGCAAAAACCGGTCAAACTCCGTTTCCAGGGCCACATGGTTTATTTTTTCCGACTCCACCAATTGGTTGATAACCGGGTGGGCCCGGGAATCCAGGCAATAGTGGCCCAGAACGCCAAAGAGATAGGCCAGGGCCCCATCGGAAGGGGCGGCCTTGTAGGCGGCAATGGCCTGGGCAAAAAAGTTCTGCCCACTCAAGCCGTGGAGCCGCTGCCCTTCCCGCACAGCGGCGGTGGGAAACAGGGGGTTGTGATAAAACAGCAGGTCCGGCCCCTGGAGCCCTACGGTATAGAGCTGGGGAAAGTGCTTCGGCAGGGCCCCGTATTTTCCGGGAAGCGTCTGGGCTTTCCCAAAACGGATATGGGCATAGGCTGCGGGCATAGGATCACCTCGTTGGAATTTTTCTCCCATTGTACCGCATTCCGCCTAGAAAAACCAGACCTTTTTCCGTAAAATTTTCTATACGGGGAGGAGATGCCGTTGAAAGGCAGCGGAGGAAATGGTATAATAAATCTTATAAGTTGGGATTTGTATGGATAACCCCAGCGCCCCGCAGGGGCACGTCCTAGTCTTCCCCTGGGAGGGGAAAGCTAGGAGAACGTGCCTCCAGTGCCTACCATTCACCCCCACAAGCCCTTATTTTCCAAAGCGAAAAGCTGTAAGAAAGGAAACCATCCTTATGACGGATAAACTTTACTACCAAGACAGCCACCTGCAAGAATTTGATGCAAAAGTTCTGGCCTGCGCGCAAACGGACGCCGGTTGGGAAATTACCTTAGATGCCACCGCCTTCTATCCCTTAGGCGGCGGCCAGGCGGCGGACACCGGCACTCTTGGCGGTGTTCATGTGCTGGATACCCGGGAAAAGGGGGCAGAAATCATCCATCTATGCGACGGCCCCCTGACTGTGGGACAAACCGTCCACGGGAAAATCGACTACGAAAACCGGTTCCTGCGGATGCAGCAGCACAGCGGAGAGCATATTGTCTCCGGTATCATTTTTAAACGCTGGGGCTGGCACAACGTGGGCTTTCATATGAACCTGAACAGCATCGTCATTGATTTCGACGGCACAGTCCCGGTGGAAACCCTGCCGGAAATCGAGGCGGAGGCCAACAGGGCCGTGTGGCAGAACATCCCCCTGCATATCTGGGTCCCGGGACCGGAGGAGTTGGAAAAGGTATCCTACCGCACAAAAAAAGCCCTGCCCTGGCCGGTACGGATTGTGGAAGTTCCGGGGTACGATACCTGCGCCTGCTGCGGTACCCATGTGGCGGCTACGGGGGAGATCGGTCTTATTAAGCTCTTCTCCGCCATCCCTTGCCGGGGCGGTACCCGGATCGAAATGGCCTGCGGCGGGGCGGCCCTGAATATCCTGAACCAGGTGTATGACCAAAACCGCCAGGTATCCCGGCTGGTATCCGCCCAGATCACCCAGACGGCTGCCTCTGTCAAACAGACTTTGGAAAGCCTGGACACCCTTAAATTCCAGCTGACCAAATTGGAGCGGAAGCTCTGCGCCCGGCAGGCGGAAAAAATGGCCGGTGCCGGAAACTGCTTTACCGTCCAGGAAGACCTGTCCCCGGACGGCCTGCGGGAGCTGGCCGACGCCGCCGCCAAGGTAACGGGGGGCATTACCGCAGTCTTTGGGCAGACAGCCGAGGGCTTCGGATACTGCCTGGCCCAGCCGGACGGGGACCTGAGAGCCCTGAACAAAGAAATGAACGCAGCCCTGAATGGCCGGGGCGGCGGAAAGCCCTTCTTCCAGCAGGGAAGAATTGGGGCAAATGAAGCAGAGCTCCGGGCCTTTTTCCTGGAAAAAGGCTTCCGGGAACATTAAGAAAAGCGAATGTTTACAAAAAACTCTATATTTTTCCTGTCACCTGTGATATAATGCCATAGATTCCGAGGATTTTGGAAAAACCGGCGGCTCTGTCGGTGCGGAAGAAGAGAAAGGAGCGATCCCCATGGGACTCATTACCAAGCTGTTTGGAACCCGTTCCCAGCGTGAACTGAAAAAAATCCAGCCGATGGTTGATTCCATTCTGGCGTTGGAAAACGAATATAAGGGCCTGAGCGAGGAAGCGCTAAAGGGCAAAACCCAGGAATTTAAGGACCGGCTGGAGCAGGGGGAGACCCTGGACCAGCTTCTGCCGGAGGCCTTTGCAGCCATCCGGGAGGCGGCGGACCGGGTCATCGGTCTGCGGCCCTACCCCGTGCAGCTTATCGGCGGCATCGTGCTCCACCAGGGCCGGATTGCCGAAATGAAGACCGGCGAAGGCAAAACCCTGGTAGCCATTCTGCCTGCCTACCTGAATGCCCTGACGGGCAAGGGTGTCCATATCGTCACCGTCAACGATTATCTGGCCAAATACCAGTCCGAGTGGATGGGCAAGGTCTACCGCTATATGGGTATGTCCGTGGGCCTGGTGATCCCCGGTATGAGCCCCGCCCAGCGCCGGGAGGCCTATGCCGCCGACATTACCTATTGCACCAATAACGAGCTGGGCTTTGACTACCTGCGGGACAACATGGCCATTTACAAGCAGGAGCTGGTCCAGCGGGGCCACGCCTTCGCCATTGTGGACGAGGTGGACTCCATCCTCATCGATGAAGCCCGTACCCCTCTGATCATTTCCGGCAAGGGGGAGGATTCCTCCCAGCTCTACCAGATGGCGGATAAGTTCGTCTCCACCCTCCGCAAGCAGGTCTTCGCCAAGACCGAAGACAAGGAGGTCCAGGACGACTACGACTGTGACTACTTTGTGGACGAAAAATCCCGCACCGTATCCCTGACCGCCGAAGGCATTGCCAAGGCGGAAAAGTTCTTCGGTGTGGAGAACCTGGCGGACGCGGAAAACAGCACGCTCTCCCACCACATCAACCAGGCCATGAAGGCTCGGGGCCTGATGAAGAAGGACATTGACTATGTGGTCAAAGACGGGGAGATCATCATTGTCGATGAATTCACCGGCCGACTGATGTACGGCCGCCGGTACAACGAAGGCCTGCATCAGGCCATCGAGGCCAAGGAGGGCGTTACCGTTGCCAGCGAAAGCAAGACCCTGGCCACCGTCACCTTCCAGAACTTCTTCCGGCTCTACGACAAGCTCTCCGGCATGACCGGTACGGCCCTGACGGAGCAGGAGGAATTTGAGGCCATTTACAACCTGGATGTGGTGGAAATTCCCACCAACCGGCCGGTGATCCGGATCGACCATCCGGATGTGGTGTACAAGACCGAGGCCGGCAAGTTCCGGGCCATTATCGGGCAGGTGAAGGAGTGCCATGCCAAGGGCCAGCCTGTGCTGGTAGGCACCATCTCCATTGAAAAGAGCGAGATCCTCAGCAAGATGCTGAAGCGGGAAGGCATCCCTCACAACGTTCTGAACGCCAAGTACCACGAGCAGGAGGCCCAGATCGTGGCCCAGGCCGGTAAGCTGGGGGCCGTGACCATCGCCACCAACATGGCCGGCCGTGGTACCGATATTATGCTGGGCGGCAACGCGGAGTTCCTGGCCAAGGCGGACCTGCGGAAGCAGGGCAAGCCCGAGGAACTCATTGCCGAGGCGGATTCCTTCGCCGAAACCACCGACCCCGAGGTTCTGGCCATCCGGCAGGAGTACAACGACCTCCTCAAGCAGTACAAAGGCCACATTGCGGAAGAAGCGGAGCAGGTCCGGGCAGCAGGAGGCCTCTTCATCATCGGTACCGAGCGGCATGAGTCCCGCCGGATTGACAATCAGCTCCGCGGCCGTTCCGGCCGTCAGGGCGATCCCGGTGAGAGCCGGTTCTACCTGAGCCTGCAGGACGACCTGATGCGGCTGTTCTCCTCCGACCGGATCATGGGCATGATGGACTCTTTGGGCCTGGATGAGGATACCCCCATCGATGCCAAGATCCTCTCCAACGCTGTGGAAAACGCCCAGAAGAACGTAGAAAGCCGGAACTTCAAGGCCAGAAAGAACGTTCTGGAATATGACGACGTGATGAACACCCAGCGTGAGGTCATCTACGCCCAGCGGCAGAAGGTGCTGGACGGGGAGGACCTGCGGGAGAACATCCTGTCCATGCTGCGCTCCCTGGTAGACAGCAACGTATCCACCGCCCTCAGCGAAAACGGCGGCACGGTGAACGAGGAGGCTTTGAAAGAGCTGGCCATGCAGATGGAGGGCATCTATTTCGTCCGGGGCACCCTGGAAAGCCGTAGGCAGCAGCTGCTGGAAATGGATCAGCAGACCCTGGCCGACACCGTTTACGACATTGCCCTTGCTACCTACCAGGCCAAGGAGGCCGCCTATGGCGACAAGCTCATGCGGGAGCTGGAGCGGGTGGTCATGCTCCGGGTGGTGGACGAATACTGGATGGACAACATCGACGCCATGGACGACCTGAAGCAGGGCATCGGCCTGCGGGCTTACGGCCAGCATGATCCCGTGGTGGCCTACAAGGAAGAGGGCTACCAGATGTTCGAAAGCATGATCCAGTCCATCAAGGACGAAACCGTCCGTCGGATGTTCCTGGTGCGGGTACAGCCCCAGCAGGAGGTCAAGCGGGAAAAGGTAGCCAAGGAGACCGGCGCCGCCGGTGCCAGCGACGGAAGTGTTGTGAAAAAGCAGCCCGTCCGTGCCGCCGCCAAGAAGGTGGGCCCCAACGACCCCTGCCCCTGCGGCAGCGGCAAGAAATACAAGAAGTGCTGTATGCAAAAAGACAAAGAAGCGGGGATGGAGCAGTAAATCTCTCCCCGTAGGAGATACTATGGTAATCACACAAAAAAAGGGTACTCTGGAATATCTGACGGCAGAACACATTGCCGCCCCCCACTGCTTCACCACCCGGCTGGGCGGCGTCAGCACCGGAGTCCTGAGCTCCCTGAATTTGGGCATGAGCCGGGGGGATGACCCGGAGAATGTGCGGGAAAATTACGCCATTCTGGGGCAGGCCCTGGGCTTCGATCCCCACAGGGCGGTGCTGTCCCGGCAGGTCCATTCCGATATTGTTTATGCCGTGACGGAAAAGGACTGGGGGGCCGGGCTCTATACCCGGCACCTGCCGGACTGCGACGCTTTGGTAACGAATACCCCGGGCACTGCCCTGACGGTATTTACCGCCGACTGCACCCCCATTCTCTTTTACGATCCCGTAAGCGGCGCCGTGGGCGGCGCCCACGCCGGGTGGCGGGGAACGGCCCTGGGCATTGCTGCCAGGGTGGTGGAAAAAATGGCCGCCCTTTACGGAAGCAAGCCGGAGGACCTGTGCTGCGCCGTCGGCCCCAACATTGGGTTCTGTCACTTTGAAACCGACGGGGATGTGCCCAAGGCCCTGTTGGATGCCTTTGGGGAAGAGATGAACGAATACATCCGGCCCCGGGGAAAAAAGTATTATGTAGACCTGAAAGCCGTCAACGCCTGGGTGCTGCGGCGCGCCGGGGTCAAGACCATTGATGTAAGTACCGAGTGTACCATGTGCAGCCCGGACCGTTTCTGGTCCCATCGGGTAACCCAGGGCCGGCGGGGCAGCCAGGGGGCCGTCATTGTATGCAAGGAGGGCACAAGGTGAAACGAATTCTTGCACTGATTTTGTGCTTTGCCAGCGTGGTTACCCTGTTTGCGGGCTGCGGCTCCAAAAGCACCGATACGGAAGCCTACACTCCCACCGGCGACGCCATCCTGATGGAGGACGAGGAGTTGCCTACGGAGGCTCCGGTAACGGAGGAAGAGAGCCTGGTTCTGGCCTACTATCCCAACCGGTCCATGAACCCCCTCATCGCCATGAACTTTACCAATCGGGTGCTGTTTTCTCTGATGTACCAGGGGCTCTTTGCCTACAACAGCAAAAATCAGACCGTACCCATCCTGTGCTCCAAGTACCGGGTATCCAACGACCGGACGGTATATACCTTTTATGTAGATCCCAATGCTACTTTTTCGGATGGCACCAAGGTGACGATTGGAGATGTCATCGCCTCCTACGATGCAGCCAAGCAAAGCGACTATTATAAGGGCCGCTTTACCCACATTGTGGAATATAAGCTCCGGGAGGACGGGGGCCTGACCTTCTTCCTGGATACGGCCTACGAGAATCTGCCGCTCCTGCTGGACATTCCCATTGTCAAGGCCTCCCAGGTGGCGGATGAGCATCCCCTGGGCACCGGCCCCTACGAATTCCATGCCGGAGAGGATGGGGCGGACCTGACCCGTGTGGAGAACTGGTGGTGTAAGGATACCCAGCTTTCCACCAGAGCCAAGACCATCCAGGTCATCGAGTCTGCCAGCCAGACCCAGCTCCGTGACGAATTCGAGTTCGGCGACCTGAACCTGGCCTGCGCAGACCCCTTGCTTGACTCCTACGGCGAATACCGCTGCGACTTTGAGCTGTGGGAGGTAGACAACGGCATGATGGTCTATCTGGCCTGCAACACGCTGTGGAGCCCCTATTTTGAAAAATCCGATGTTCTGCGAAAAGCGTTGACTTACGCCATCGACCGGGAGACGATCAACAGCGACAACTACCGGGGCATGGGCCAGCCCAGCACCCTGATTACCTCCCCCAAGTCCCCCTACTACAATGCGGAGCTGGCAGCCAAATACGAATACGACCCCATGAAATTCCTGGATGCCATCGGCGGCTTTACCCTGCCTAAGAACGACAAGAACGAAGTGCAGAAAATGAAGCTGCTGGTAAATGCCGACGACTCCGCCCGGCTCCGGGCAGCCAGACAAATTGCCTCCCATTTAACGGAGCTGGGCATCCCCACAGGTGTTCTGGAATACGGCACCTCCGGGGCCACCACTTTCCGCCATGTAATCAATGCCAATACCTACGATGTATACATGGGGCAGACCCGGCTGCCTCCCAACTACGATGTATCGGAGTTTTTCAAAGGCTACGGCACCCTGGGCAACGGCGTTCTTGCCAGCGAAACCCTGCTGAACATGGCCAAAGAGGCCCTGTCCAACAGCGGCAACTTCTATAACCTGAACCAGGCCGTAGCCGACAGCGGAGTTGTGATTCCGGTACTCTTCGGTACCTACAACATCTATTCCAAGCGCGGCGAGCTGCTGGACCTGCAGCCCTCCCGGGACAACGTATTCTATTATACCGTAGGCAAGACCATGAATTCCATTCTGGAGGAGTCCACGGGCTAACCCCAATCAAACGGATACAGCAAAAGCTGTTGAAGTATAATGAAAAACATTGAAAAGAGGAAGTTTGCTATGAAGAAACTGATTGCATTGCTTCTGATCGCAGCCATGATTCTGTGCGGCTGTGGCTCCAACACTGCCGCCCCCACGACGGAAGCTCCCACCACCCCCACCGAGGCCCCCACAACGGAGGCAACGGAAGCCCCCACGGAAACCACCGAGGCCCCTACCGAGCCCCCTGTGGTGTACCGCAACCCCCTGAACGGTGAAGTGCTGGACGAGCCCTATACCGGCCGTGTCTTCGCTGTGACCATCAGCAACATCCGGGACGCCCTGCCCCATTACGGCACCATGAACGCGGATATCCTGATGGAAATGTGGGTCAACGGCTCCATCGTCCGTGACCTGGCTCTGTACACCAATATTGCCGATGCCGGGGATATCGGTTCCGTCCGGTCCGACCGGCTGATGTTCAACCAGATTGCCAAGGCCTACGATGCCATCATCTGCGATGCTGCCGGTTCCGACCAGGTTCTGAACGACGCCATCAACACCGGGGTGAACCGGATGACCATCGATACCGGCTCCTCCACCGATTACTCCTACCGGGCCAAGGACCGGGTGTTCACCTTCCAGCCCGACTCCAAGTACGAGCACACCCTGTTCGCCAAGGGCGCAGGCCTGGAAGAATTCGCTCAGAAGAAGGGCTTCTCCATTACCCAGCCTGCCGACAAGGACTATAATCTCCGCTTTACCGAGGACGGCACCCCTGACGGCGAAAACGCCTCCACCGTGAACGTGACCTTTACCTACAGCGGTATGAAGAAGGACACCACCATGGTGTATGACGAATCCCTGGGCAAGTATGTTTACAACCAGTACGGCAAGACCATGACCGTGGGCGATACCGAGGATCCTGAGTGCTTCACCAATGTGATTGTCATGCTGGCCGACATTACCCGGGGCCCCGTGTACTATACTGCCAACTTTACGGAAGGCGGTACCGGCTACTATGCCAATGGCGGCAAAATCATCCCCATCGTTTGGGGTGCCGACAGTGACACCAGCCCCTTCTGGTTCAAGACCGAGGACGGCGAAGAGCTGCAGCTGGGCGTCGGCAATACCTATATGGCCATTGCCCCCCAGGAATCCGCTGTAACCTACGAATAAGCCTTTTCCCCTCCCGCCAGGGAGGGGATTCCTTTTCAAAATTTTTATTGACAAACGGTTAATCTGTGCTAATATATCAATAATAATTTATCGGTACGAAAATACCGAAACAATCTTCCCGTCTCAGAAAGGATGATCCCCTATGGAAAAGACCTATCCCGTTGTCACCACCCCCCAGGAGCTGACCGCCGTCATGGAGCGCTGCCGTCAGGCCCAAAAGGAATTCGCGTCCTACTCCCAGGAGCAGGTGGACCAAATTTTCAAGGCCGCCGCCATTGCGGCCAACAAAATGCGGATCCCCCTGGCCAAAATGGCTGTGGCAGAGACCGGCATGGGCATTGTGGAGGACAAGGTCATTAAAAACCACTATGCCGCTGAGTACATCTATAACGCCTATAAGGATACCAAAACCTGCGGTGTTATCGAAACCGACGAGGCCTACGGCATCCGGAAAATTGCCGAACCCATCGGCGTGATTGCGGCGGTAATCCCCACCACCAACCCCACCTCCACCGCTATCTTCAAGGCCCTCATCTGTCTGAAAACCCGGAACGGCATTGTCATCAGCCCCCACCCCCGGGCCAAGAACAGCACCATTGCCGCCGCCAAGGTGGTTCTGGAGGCAGCAGTAGAGGCCGGTGCCCCGGAGGGAATCATCGGATGGATCGATGTACCCTCCCTGGAGCTGACCAACCAGGTTATGCGGGAAGCGGACCTGATTCTGGCCACCGGCGGCCCCGGCATGGTCAAGGCAGCCTACTCCTCCGGCAAGCCCGCCCTGGGCGTAGGCCCGGGCAATACCCCCGCGGTGATCGACGACTCCGCCGACCTTTTGCTGGCGGTATCCTCCGTCATCCACTCCAAGACCTTTGATAACGGCATGATCTGCGCCTCCGAGCAAAGCGTAGTCGTTCTAGACAGGGTTTACGATGCGGTCAAGGCCGAGTTCGCCCGCCGGGGCTGCTACTTCCTGACGGAGGAGGAGACGGAAAAGCTCCGGGGCACCATTTTGGTAAACGGGGCCCTGAACGCCAAAATCGTGGGCCAGTCCGCCTGCACCATCGCCGCCCTGGCCGGGGTGGAGGTTCCGGAGGCCACCAAGATTTTGATCGGCGAAGTGACCTCTACGGACCTGAGCGAGGCCTTTGCCCACGAAAAGCTATCCCCCGTTCTGGCCATGTACCGGGCCAAGGACTTTGACGATGCCCTGACCATTGCGGATAAGCTGGTCCGGGACGGCGGCTTCGGTCATACCGCCTCCGTGTACCTGGACCCCGTGGGGGCGAAAGACAAGCTGGATGCCTTTGCCGCCGCCATGAAGGCCTGCCGGATTCTGGTAAACACCCCCTCCTCCCAGGGCGGCATCGGCGACCTGTACAACTTCAAGCTGGCCCCCTCCCTGACCCTGGGCTGCGGCTCCTGGGGCGGCAACTCCGTGTCGGAGAATGTGGGCGTCAAGCACCTGCTGAACATCAAAACCGTTGCCATCCGGAGGGAGAATATGCTGTGGTTCCGTGCGCCTGAAAAGGTTTATTTCAAGAAGGGCTGTCTGCCCGTGGCATTGGCCGAACTGAAGGGCCACAAAAAGGCCTTTATTGTCACCGACTCCTTCCTGTTCCAGAACGGCTACACCAAGCCTGTGGAGGAAAAGCTGGAGGAAATGGGCATTGCCCACACCACCTTCTATAATGTAGCCCCGGACCCCAGCCTGGCCTGCGCCCGGGAGGGTGCCAAGCAAATGGCCGCTTTCCAGCCGGACCTGATTCTGGCCATTGGCGGCGGCTCCGCCATGGATGCCGGTAAGATCATGTGGGTGCTGTACGAGCATCCCGAGGCGGATTTCCTGGATATGGCCATGCGGTTTGTGGACATCCGCAAGCGGGTATATACCTTCCC
>CAKTHQ010000044.1 GCA_934565415.1 uncultured Oscillospiraceae bacterium | reverse complement strand
CGGCGAGAAGGTCGGCGTTGTGAAGGTCCGTCTGTTCCGGCCCTTCTGCGCTGACAAGCTGCTGGCTGCTATCCCCGCTACCGCTAAGAAGATTGCCGTTCTGGACCGCACCAAGGAGCCCGGCTCTCAGGGCGAGCCTCTGTACCAGGATGTTGTTATGGCTCTGGCTCAGGCCGGCCGTCATGATGTCACCGTAATCGGCGGCCGTTACGGCCTGGGTTCCAAGGATACCCATCCCGCTTCCGTGTTCGCTGTTTACGAGGAGCTGGCCAAAGAGAACCCCAAGCACGAGTTCACCGTAGGCATCGTAGACGATGTGACCCACCTGTCCCTGGACGAGAAGGTCTCCCCCAACACCGCTGCTGAGGGCACCATCGAGTGCAAGTTCTGGGGTCTGGGCGGCGACGGCACCGTCGGCGCTAACAAGAACTCCATCAAGATTATCGGCGACCACACCGACAAGTATGTACAGGCTTACTTCCAGTACGACTCCAAGAAGACCGGCGGTGTCACCGTTTCCCACCTGCGTTTTGGCGATAAGCCCATCAAGTCCCCCTACTACATCAACAAGGCCGACTTCGTGGCTTGCCACAACCCCTCCTACATCACCAAGGGCTTCAAGATCGTGCAGGATGTAAAGCCCGGCGGCGTGTTCCTGATCAACTGTCAGTGGGATCAGGCTGAACTGGAGCATCACCTGGATGCCTCTGCAAAGCGCTACATTGCCAAGAACAACATTCAGCTGTACACCATCGACGCCATTGATCTGGCCATTAAGGTCGGCATGGGCAAGCGTACCAACACCATTCTGCAGTCTGCTTTCTTCTCCCTGGCAAAGGTTATGCCCGCCGAAGAGGCTATCAAGTACATGAAGGATGCTGCTGAGCACTCCTATGCCAAGAAGGGCATGGATGTTGTTGAGAAGAACTGGAACGCTATTGATGTCGGCGCCAACGCTTACAAGAAGATTGATGTTCCCGCTTCCTGGGCTACCGCTGAGGACCACAAGCCTGAGGTCACTCTCGAGGGCCGTCCCGACACTGTTAAGGTTGTCAAGGACATCCTGAACCCCATCGGCAAGATGGATGGTTACAGCCTGCCTGTTTCCGCCTTCGAAGAGCTGCCCGATGGCCAGTTCCCCCTGGGTGCTTCCGCTTACGAGAAGCGCGGCGTAGCCGTTACCGTTCCTCACTGGGACGAGACCAAGTGCATCCAGTGCAACAACTGTGCTTATGTGTGCCCCCATGCCACCATCCGTCCCTTCGCACTGACCGAGGCTGAGGCTGCTGCCGCTCCCGCCGGTGCCCGTCTGGTGGATGTCAAGGCCGGCAAGGGCAAGGGCGTTTACAAGTACATGATGGCCGTTTCTCCTCTGGACTGCATGGGCTGCGGCGTCTGCGTCGGTGTCTGCCCCACTCAGGCTATCACCATGGTGCCCCAGGAGCAGGAGCTGCCTGAGCAGGATGTTTGGAACTACATGGTTGCAAAGGTTTCCGAGAAGAAGGATATGCAGGACTACACCGTTAAGGGTTCTCAGTTCCATAAGCCTCTGCTGGAGTTCTCCGGCTCCTGCGCCGGCTGCGCCGAGACCAGCTACGCTCGCCTCGTGACCCAGCTGTTCGGCGACCGGATGTACATCTCCAACGCCACCGGCTGCTCCTCTATCTGGGGTGGTCCTGCTGCCACTGCTCCCTACACCGTCAATGAAGAGGGTCACGGTCCCGCTTGGGCAAACTCCCTGTTCGAAGACAACGCTGAGCATGGCCTGGGTATGTACACCGCTCAGTCCGTAATCCGTGAGTCCCTGGCCAACAAGATCCGCACTGTCATGGGCAACACCGAGGATGAGGCCCGGAAGGCTGCCTGCCAGGCTTGGCTGGACACCTACAACGACGGTACCGCCAACAAGGAAGCTACCAAGGCTCTGGTTGCCAACCTGGAAGCCAACGTTTGCTGCGACACCGTAAAGGATATCCTCTCCAAGAAGGAATACCTGTCCAAGAAGTCCGTGTGGATCTTCGGCGGCGACGGCTGGGCTTATGATATCGGCTTCGGCGGCGTTGACCATGTACTGGCCTCCAACAAGGATGTCAATGTCTTCGTCTTCGACACCGAGGTTTACTCCAACACCGGCGGACAGGCCTCCAAGGCTTCCAACATCGGTCAGGTTGCCCAGTTTGCTGCCTCCGGTAAGGAGACCAAGAAGAAGTCCCTGTCTGAGATTGCTATGAGCTACGGCTATGTTTACGTTGCTCAGGTCGCCATGGGTGCCAACCCCGCTCAGACCCTGAAGGCCATTACCGAGGCTGAAGCTTACCATGGTCCTTCTCTGGTCATCGGCTATGCTCCCTGCGAGATGCACTCCATCAAGGGCGGCATGACCAACTGCCAGGCTGAGATGAAGAAGGCTGTTGAGTGCGGCTACTGGAACCTGTTCCGGTTTGATCCCTCCAAGGAGACCGGCAAGTTCACTCTGGACTCCAAGGCTCCCAAGGACGGCTATCAGGCCTTCCTGATGAACGAGGCCCGCTACAGCCGTCTGACCCGTGAGTTCCCCGAGCGTGCTACCGACCTGTTCGCTAAGAACGAGGCTGCCGCTAAGGAGCGCTACGAGCACCTGCTGAAGCTGGTTGAGATGTACAAGGATTGATTCCAGGTACCTCTCCCCTGACTAACGAAAAGGTCCTCCCCCTGAATATTCAGGGGGAGGATTTTTAGAAAGGAGCCTTTTATGATCGGTACCGTGATTGAAATCGACGGCGACTATGCCGTGGTTCGCTATGATGCCACCGGCACGGAGTCTCATGTTGCCCTGGCTATCCTGGGGGATGTAGATGTAGGCGATAAAATCAAGTTTGAAAACTTTTCCTACGAAAAGCTTTAAAGCTCCCGTTGTTCTGCCCGTTTATAACCCCTGAAACGCAGGGATTCGCCCAGGATGACCACGGCGCCGCTGATGTCCATAGGTGCAACGGTAAATTCCTTTGTTGTGCCGTACCTGTAAAGTTTTCGGTGCCGGTAACGGTCAGGGTGTAGCGGCCTGCATTTTGTTTTGTATTCCCGGTAACAACGAACGATGTGACCGGGATCCCGTCCACCCGGACGGAATCTACCCGCTAAGGCAGTCCTGTTTTGTCGGTCACAATTCCGGTTCTTTGGCAACGAACCGTAACTCGTGTCTCGCCGCCGGGGGTACAAGTAAACAGGGTCAGGCTCCAGGGGGCCTTCGGGTCCTTTTGTACCATGTCATCCACATCCGTCGGGCCAAGCTCTGTGATTTCGGACACCGCATAGTTCCAGACAACTCCGTCCATATCCCGAAACTCAACGGGTGTATCCAGTTCCAAGCCAGACAAGCGGCCAAAATGGGCAGCATAATTGTGGGCGCAGATGGTCAGGTCATCCGTAAAGGTGCTCCCACTGTAGCGGCCCGGGGCAATTTTTAAGCCCTCATAGCTCCATTCGGAAAGAACAGGCAACTCCAAATCCAAGGCCGGAATCAGAAGCGTTCCGATATATTCCCGCCCGTCAATGGTCAATTCCGTCATTTCTTCCCGGGGAGCTTCCGGCACAGGCTCCGATTCCGGTACCGGTGCCCCTTGGGTCTGGGCGGTTTCCATCGCCTCCAGAACCAGGGCAGCCTCTTCCCCTGCAGCCTTGTCCTCCCGGCGGTTGTACAGCAGCAGTCCGGCAGCCCCAATGACCATTGCCAGACCCAAAAGCATGAGGAACCAGGGAAAGGGAGGTTCTTTCGAAGCCGTTGGTCAGCTCATAGGAAAGGTCTCCGTTGTCCAGACGGACCCTTGCCACCTGAATACAGGCGATGCTGCCGCCGGTAGCGGCTACGCCGTCTTTGTCCTTTACGGTCAGGCTGATGCTGCCGGTACGGTCCAGGTCCAGGTCCGCCGCCGTGCCCTGAGCAAACACCGGCAGTACCAGTGCCATACAGCACAGAACCAGGCCCAGAATTTGGGATATTCTTCGTTTCAAGGGGTTTTCCCTCCCTTCTTCTTTTTGGATTTTCCCGGAGTCAGCAGCAGCCAGCCGAGAAGCGCCAGCAGCATTGGTGCAGCCAGAACGGGGGCGAATCCACAAAGTAGTAGCCCAGGGGAAGCGTAAAGGATACGCCTTCTGCAGTTGCTTCCCTGGTGTCCGTCGCCGCTAAAGTTGCCGCATATGCCTTTGCCGCCTTTGCAAAATCCGCAGCAGCCTTTCCTTCCTGCCAGGTCGGGTATCCATTGTCCAGCTTGATGTATTTCGCGCCGGCACCTGTCTCAAAAACATCATTCTGTGCCATCGCCTGACCACCCCTCCTTTGGTTATAGCCGAAAAGTCGGCTAATTATTTCTTGTATTATAGCATGTCTCTCTTTGCTTCAAGAGCATCGTAATAATTTTGTAATCTTTTTGTTCCGATTACGTGAAAAAACTCATAGGTTTCTCATAGTATTGCGAAATCATTGTCAATTTTTTTACATGATTTTTATTGATTTTGTCAAATCAATTTTCGTAATCGTTTTCGTTCCCAAAATTTGTAGTTAGCTTTCTGCAACTTGCAATATAATTGTCTCAATTTGTAATTATTTGTAATATTTCGGCAGGTGCAAAAAAGGCCACTGCGAAAAAAACATCACAGTGGCCTTGATCATAAGCCTCCGTTATTGCCCGGATAGGCACTTCAGGTCCCGGCACAGTGCATCCACGTTCTCCTGCGTGGTAGCCCAGCTGGTACAAATCCGGATGGCCCGGTGGGTTTCGTCTGTCCGCTCCTGCTCGCAGAAAACATATTTCTCCCCCAGCCTGGCAAGGAGTGTATCCGGCAGAATGGGAAAAATCTGATTGGTAGTATTCTCCACCAAAAAAGAATATCCCAAAGACGCCAGGCAGTTCCGAATTTGCTCCGCCAAAGCATTGGCATAGCGGGAAATGGACATATACAGGTCGTTCTCCATCAGTGTCTCGAACTGGACACCCAGGAGTCTGCCCTTGGCCAGCATACCGCCCCGCTGCTTAATAAGATAGCGGAAGTCGGTCTTCAATTCCTCATTGGCAATAACCACAGCTTCGCCGAAGAGCGCACCAACTTTGGTGCCGCCAATGTAAAATGCATCGCAGAGCCGTGCCAGATCCGGCAGAAATACATCGTTCCCTTTTGCCGTCATACCATAGCCCAAACGGGCGCCGTCCACAAAGAGGTACAGCCCCAGTTCCCGGCAGACACCGCTGATGGCCTCCAGCTCCTCCAGGCGATACAGAGTCCCCAGCTCGGTGGGGTTCGACAGATATACCATTTTCGGCTGGACCATATGCTCGAAGCTGTCGTTCTCCCGGTGGGCAAGGACGCATTCCCGAATCTGCCGGGCAGTGATTTTGCCATCCACGCCGGGCAAAGCCAGAACCTTGTGGCCGGTGGCCTCGATGGAACCGGTCTCATGGCAGTGAATGTGGGCAGTATCCGCACCAATCACCCCTTGATGGGGCCGCAGGGCGGCGGCAATCACCGTCAGGTTGGCCTGGGTACCGCCTACCAAAAAATGGACCGCCAGGGTGTCCTCCCGGCATAACTTGCGAATTCTCTTCGCCGCAGCTGCGCAGTGCTCGTCCGTACCATAGCCAATGGTCTGCTCCATGTTGGTCCGGGTCAAAGCTTTGAGCACCTCGGGATGGCAGCCCTCGGAATAGTCGTTGTTAAAATAAATCATGGGTCTTCCCCTCTTTCTCTTATCTCCCCCTATTCTACCAACCCGGAATCCCCTTGTCAAGGGAATACCGCCGCCGGAAGGTACATAGAATGCAGCAAACCGCATCGGAGGGGAGCGCTGTGAAAGAGGATATGGACGAACGGGCCTGCAAAATAGCCCAGTACCTGATTGAAACCGATGCCACGGTCCGGTCGGCTGCCGGGCATTTTGGCATTTCCAAATCCACCGTGCATAAGGACCTGACTCAGCGTCTGCCAAGGGTCAACCCTGGCCTATGGGTCCAGGCCAGGGCAGTGCTGGACCGGAACAAGGCCCAGCGCCACATCCGGGGCGGGCAGGCAACCAAACGGAAATATCAGAAATCGCTATAGGTCATCCGCATCCTGCACCGGGATTTCCCCTTTTTCCAGAGGTCTTCCCGTATAGCTGCCCTGGGGGTCCGTCAGAATTTTCTTTTCCTGCTTCATTTCTTCCCACCTCACAAATAGGGTACCGCTTTTGGGGCTTTTTATTCGGCAGTTGCATTCGGCTGTCTTCCATGATATGATAAGAAAAATTGTATTTTGGAGGATGCCATGTTCGAAATTACCCTGATCGCCATAGGAAAACTGAAGGAAAAATTCTATACCGCTGCAGCGGCGGAATACACCAAGCGCCTGTCCGGCTACTGTAAATTTACCCTGCTGGAGCTGCCGGAGTGCCGTCTGCCGGATGCCCCCAGTCCCGCGGAAATCGGCGCCGGGCTGGAAAAAGAGGCCGAGGACATTCTCGCCCGAATTCCAAAGGGCGCCTGGTTCTGTGTTTTCACCCCGGAGGGAAAGGAATTGAGCAGCGAAGCATTTGCAAAAAAGCTTTCGGATGTGAAGCTCTCCGGCAAAAGCAGCGCTTGCTTTTTAATCGGTTCCTCCTTTGGAATGGCCCAAAGAGTCAAGGACCGGGCAGACTTCCGGCTGTCCATGGGCCCGATGACCTTCCCCCATCATCTGGCACGGATCATGGTTTTGGAACAGCTGTACCGGGCAGAGGCCATCCAGGCGGGGAGCCGGTACCATAAGTGATAAAAGAGGCTATTGCAAATTTGTTGAATAGCCCCTTTCTTTAATATTCCCCTGCCGCATACATAACGGCGGACAGAGCGCACAGTGGGGCCGTCTCGCAGCGGAGGATTCGCTTTCCCAGGGTACACACGGTCAACCCGGCAGTCAAAGCCTGGGCAACCTCTTTTTCCTCCAGCCCGCCTTCCGGACCGGTAAGCAGACTGACAGTCTCATAGGGGCCGGATGCCAGCACAGAGCGGAGGGTCACTGTATCCTCATGCTCATAGAAAAGAATGGCCTTTTGGGCCTTTGCCGCCCGTTCCAAGGCCTTCTGGTAGGATCCCACCGTCAGGACCTGGGGAATCACCCCCCGGCCGGACTGCTCGGCGGCTGAGGCGGCAATTTTCTGCCAGCGCTCCAGCTTCTTTTGAAGGCTCTTCTCCTCCGGCTTGGAGACACACCGGGCAGAGGGAAACGCCACAATCTCCGCAGCCCCCAGCTCCGTGGCTTTTTGAATAACGTGCTCCAGCTTGTCTGCCTTAGGGAAGGCCATATAGACGCTGACCCGGACCTTCGCTTCGGAAGCGGAAGGGCGGCATTCCCCCAGAGAAAGGGTCAGAGTCTCCGGGTCTTCTACCCTGCACAGGCACTCTCTCCCCTGGCCGTCGCACAGGAGCACCTCTTCCCCGGCTTTCAGCCGCAGAACCTTGGCGTGCCTGGCGTTTTCGCCAGTGAGGGTATGGGTGGGAAAATTCAATTCCTCGGGGGCAGCAAAAAAACGGATCATTGAAAAACCTCCCGGTATGTTAATATGCAAAAAGTTTGTATTTTCCTATAAAAAAACGGAAAACACCTGAAAAGTGTTTTCCGTTTTGGTGCGAGAGAGGGGACTCGAACCCCCACGGGATTACCACACGCACCTCAAACGTGCTTGTCTACCATTCCAACACTCTCGCAAGTGCTTGGATATTATATCCTATTCTTCCGGCTTTGTCAACCCTTTTTCCGGAATCGCAACATAATTTTTCCCGGTCAATGCATAACCTCTCCCGGGGCTGGGCTGCCACTGGTAGCGATTTTTTTGTTCCTCTGGAAATTGGTTCTCCATGATGGCCGCAATCACACCGCCGTGGGTAATGAGCACCGTGTCCTCCGTTAAAAGGCGGGGCAGGGCCTTTAAAATCCTTTGGGTCATCTGCCGGCCGCTCTCCCCTTCCGGCGGAATATTGGCCATATTGTCCCCGGCGAGCCAGGCCTGGTAGTCAGCCCGGCTCTTTAATTCCTCGTAGGTGTGCATTTCGAAAACACCGAAATCCGCCTCCCGAAAGGCGGGGTCCTGGATATGGGGAACGGCACCGAATAGGATACGCAGCGTCTCCTCTGTCCGCCTCATTCCGCTGGTTACGAACCGGGCGTTTGGTACTGCATAGTGAAGGCTCTGCAATTCGTGAATGCCCTCCCGGGACAGGGGCAGGTCTGTGCTGCCGCAATAGCGGTGCTCCAGATTGGCCTGGGTTTTTCCGTGACGAATCAAATATAATGTACTCATTTCAGCCGCTGCTCCAAGCCGCAGAAAATGCGATAGACCCGGTCTGCATTCTTGGCCAGATATTGGCACACAAGGCCCGTGGTATGCCGCCACAGCCGCAGCTCGGCATCAATAGGCACCACGCCGCAGAATACATCCATACAGATCACGGTCTTCCCTGTTAAATCCTGCGCCTTCAGGATTTCCATAGGATCCTGCTTTTCCCGGATACAGGCAAGCGTAAACTCTTCCAGCCGGTCGATACAGGGCTTTGTAAAGTCAATATGGGCATCCGTGCAGGTAAAAATATCTTCTTCCGGAATTCCCAGGGTGTGGATGGCAAAGTCCCGCTTTCCCTGGTAAGCGCCGCCGATAATCAAATTCATATTGCTTTCTCCTTATAGAATGCTCATAGCCACCAGAGCCCCCAGCTCTGACAGCGTCAGCGCATAGCCGGAAATATCTCCGTTCATACCGCCCAGGCTCCTGTAGGCCTTTCGCAGAGCCAGGCCATAGACGGCAAGCTCAACCAGAATTACCCAAAGATACATAGGCCAGATAAAAGCCGCGCCAGCCAGGCAGAGCAAGACGCAGACCACCGGTATCCAGATGTCCGCTGCCCTGGCCGCTTTCTTAACATACTGGCTGGTGGACATTTTGGGCAGCACAGCCACCGCCAGGGCGCTGCAGCTGCGGCTGACCACCGGAATGAGCATCAGCATTTTGGCATCTGCCCAATTGCTTGCTCCGGCACAGGCAGCAAATTGAAGGAGCACCAGCATGATGCAGCCAATGACTGCAAAAGAGCCCACATGGGAGTCCTTTAAAATCTCCCGGCGGCGTTCCAGATCCCGGCAGGAGCGGACCGCATCAGTTACATCCATAAAGCCGTCCAGATGGATGCAGCCGGTCAGCAGCAGCGGCACGATGCAAAGGGCCGCCCCCCGCAGCAGGACGGACAGAGAAAAATAGTCACACAGCCACGAGATTAAATACCAGACAATACCTATTTCCAGCCCCACCAGAGGCAGGCACCATAGGAGCTTATCCCTGGCGTCCTCATCCCATATTTTGCAGGGACAAGGAATGGCGCAAAACATAGACTGGCACATGACAAACGCTTGAAAAAAAGACCTCATCTGGACGGACCTCCTTTATGAAAAATCAGGCTTGCAGCGCTGACCTCGATGACGGTATCTGCCCGCTTTGCCAGAAAGCGGTCCAGCTGGGCCAGGCCCTTCCGGTAGTTCTCCGTCACATCATCGTATTTGGCTGCATCCGAATAGATATAGTCGCTGACGAACACAAGATTGGCCGCCCCGTCGCAGAGCTTTTCCAGGCCTTTCCGGCAGCGGTCGGCAGCGGTCATATCCATCTCGCAGGAAGTGGGATCCGGGAACAATTCGTTCAGGAGCAGTGCCGTCACGCTGTCCAGCAGAAAAGTACCCTTGGGGTCCCCCATTTCCAGGCACCGGGCAATATCCCGGCCGCACTCCAGCGTCTCGAAGCCCAAGCCCGCCCGGTCCAGCAGGTGGAGCCGAATCCGTTCCCGGTCTTCCTCATCGCAGGGAATCATGGTGGCAATATAATAGTGCATCCCTCCCTGGGCCAGATCCAAAGTAACCTTCTGTGCCAAGGAGGACTTTCCGTTTTTGGCACCGCCCGTGATAAAGACGATCATCTGGTTTCCTCCACGGTAAACTTGTCTCCCTCCCGAATTTCCTCCAGATAACCGTCATCAATGCCGGCCTGGTCGAAGGTCGCCATATCATTCATAACAGCGCAGGCCGCACCCAGAACCTGGAACGCCAGCGGGCAGCCGCTGCCCTCTCCCAGGCGCATCCCCAGGTGGAATATCGGATCCAGCCCCAGCTCTTTCATAGCCAGATTATAGCCGATCTCATAGGACATATGGCTAGGCACCAGGTAACCCCTTGCCGCAGGACACAGCCGGACGGCGCACAAGGCCGCCACTACCGAGATGAACCCGTCGATAACCACCGGCCGGTGGCTGGCAGCCGCCCCCAGGAACGCGCCGCACATGGCCGCCAAATCAAAGCCGCCCACTTTTTGCAGCACATCTATCGGGTCTGCGGCATTTGGACGGTTCACTTCAATAGCCTGGGCAATCACCTGCTTCTTTTTTCGGAAGGATTCATCCGTAATGCCGCCGCCCCGGCCGGTAACGGTTTCCACTGGCACACCCAGCAGCACCGCCAGCACCGCAGCAGAGGTAGTGGTATTGCCAATCCCCATTTCTCCTACCCCTAAGGCGTCTGCCCGGGTATCCATGGCCAACTGGGCCCCAATGAGAACGGCTTTCTCTGCCTCTTCCCGGGTCATGGCCGGACCCTTGGCAATATTAGCCGTACCAAAGGCTATTTTTTTATCCAGCACCGCCGGTTCCCGAATAACCGCATTGACGCCAACATCACATACGGTAATCCCAGCCCCTGCATATTTGCAGAGCACAGATGCGCCGGTTTTTGCCCGGGTCAAATTGATGGTCTGCATCAGAGTCACGGATTGGGGGGCACTGGAAACCCCTTCCTCCACCACTCCATTATCTGCGGCAAATACCAATAGGTGGGGATGATCCATACGGTTATGGACTTTTCCCGTAATCCCAGCCAGCTGGACAGACAAATCTTCCAGCCGTCCCAGGCTCTTGGGTGGCTTGGCTAACGCACTCTGGTGCTGGCGGGCAAGGCTCATAGCGGATGCATCCAAAGTCGCAATGGATGCAAGTAAGGTTTCCAAGGTCATACAAGTTCCTCCACAGTTTTTTTCCAAGGAAAAAACTGAATACAAGGCCTATTCTGCGTATAAACGGCTACAGACAGTTTCCCTGAATTCTTATTATATCAATGGCATGGCAAAAAATCAACAGAAACATGAAATGTTATTGATTTTCTAGAGGATTTATGATAAAATAAGCAATGCAAAAGGAAACAGCCTTTTGGACTTTTTGTAGGACAGGAGCTTTCTTATGCGGAAATACTTGACTTCTATTCTGGCTATTCTTCTGCTGCTCAGCTTCTCCGGCTGCAGTCAGCGGGCTGCCGAGGATCATACCGTTCATCTGGTTTCCGGCCAGACCTACGGTACCGGGAAATATTCCTTTGAACTCGTCGTATCAGATCCGGACGGGCTGGATACCATGGTAAGCATCAAAACAGACAAGGACACTCTGGGCGACGCCCTTTTACAGCTCGGAATTGTAGACGGCGAAAAAAGTGATTTTGGTCTGTATGTTAAAACCATCAACGGGATCACTCTGGACTATGACAAGGATCAAAAATACTGGGCGCTTTATGTAAACGGAGAGCCCGTTGATTCCGGAATTGATGCCACACCCGTTACGGACGGAGATGTATATACACTGAAGGCCGAGTAGCCCTTCGCTTTTTTCTCCAAACAGCATTCGAAACCCATTGACATAACGTGCAAAAATATGTTATTGTAATACGAACTTTGAAAGCAGGTGAACGATATGGAACACGCCATTTGCCTACTGAATGACTCCTTTCCCCCGGTTATTGACGGTGTAGCCAACGCAGTTATGAACTATGCCGGATGTCTCCGCAATTTCGGAAAAACCGGTATCGTCATCACGCCGGACTGTCCGGACAACGAGGACAGCCGGTTCCCCTACCCAATTTTCCGTTACCCCAGTCTGGACCTGCGGAAGGCCACCGGATACATGGCCGGGATTCCCTTTGCGCCTGATCTGCTGCGTCAGCTGGAAGGCTACAAGGTTGATTTGCTCCATGCCCACTGCCCCATCGTTTCCACCATGGTGGCACGAGAGCTGCGGCAGGTACTGGATGTGCCCCTGGTACTGACCTACCACACTAAGTTTGACATTGACATTGCCAACATTATCCGCTCCAAGGCCCTGCAGGAAGGCAGCAAGCGGGCGCTGCTGGAAAACATCAACGCCTGCGACGAAGTGTGGGCCGTCAGCAAAGGGGCTGCGGAAAATCTACGGTCCCTGGGCTATGAAGGTGAATGTGTGGTCATGCACAACGGCGTGGACCTGCCCCGGGGCCGCGTCAGCGCAGAGAAGATTCAGTCCGTTACCGAGGGCTTCGACCTGCCGGAAGATGTTCCCTGCTACCTGTTTGTAGGCCGTATCATGTGGTACAAAGGGCTGAGAATCATTCTGGACGCCCTGGCAAAACTTCAGGCAGAAGGAAGAGCGTTCCGCATGGTATTTGTCGGCGGCGGCGGGGATTTTGACGAAGTCCGGGTCTATTCCGAAAAGGCCGGGCTCAGCAAAAAAGTCTTTTTTGCCGGGCCTGTTCACGACCGGGAAGCTTTGCGGGCCTGGTACTGCCGGGCTGATCTGTTCCTGTTTCCTTCCACCTTTGATACCAATGGATTGGTGGTCCGGGAAGCGGCGGCCTGCGGTCTGGGAAGTGTGCTGATCCGCGGCTCCTGCGCTGCTGAGGATGTGACGGCAGACCGGAACGGGCTGCTTATTGAAGAGAACGCGGACTCCATGGTACAATGCCTCCGGACGCTCTCCATAAGCGCTATGCGCAATATCGGAAAGCACGCACAGGAGGAGCTGTATCTTAGCTGGGCAGATGCCGTAAACATCGCCCAGGAACGCTATCAGGTGGTAATTGACCAATACAAAAGCGGCCTGTATGCACCCCATAAAAAACACCTGGAGCCGGTATTCAAAGCCAACGGAGAGCTGATGGAGGATCTGGCCAAACTGGAAGACCAGCGGGCTGCGCTGCGGAGCAAAATTGCCGAGATACTGGCCGAGTCCAAAGAGCATCTGAAGGACATTTTGTAAAAAATCATTCCCGTGTTTTCGCTTGCTGGCCATCTGATTTGACGGACATTCCGGCAAGCGGCCACCGGAGCTGATAGATTACCTGTAAACTTTTATTAAAGGCGGCGAATCAATATGCGCACCATTACCATCCCCGAAAACTACACCCCCAAACTGGATGCTTACGACACCCAGCGGGCCATTGCTTACATCAAGCAGACCTTTCAGCAGGAATTTTCCAACGCTCTGAACTTAAAGCGGGTATCCGCCCCACTGTTCGTAACCGAGGACTCCGGTTTGAACGACAACCTGAACGGCTATGAGCGGCCTGTCTCTTTTGACATCCCCGCCGTAGGCAAGGAGGCCCAGGTGGTTCATTCCCTGGCCAAGTGGAAGCGTCTGGCCCTGAAACGCTACGGTTTTACCGTAGGCAACGGTCTGTACACCGATATGAACGCCATCCGCCGGGACGAAGAGCTGGACAATGTCCACTCCATTTATGTGGATCAGTGGGACTGGGAAAAGGTCATTACCCGGGAAAACCGGAATCTGGACTTTTTAAAGCTCATCGTAGAAGCCATTGTCCGGACCATTTGCGACACCAATGACCGGCTCCATGTCCGCTTTCCCCAGCTGAATCTGCGCCTGAGCCGGGCAGTCAGCTTCATTACCACCCAGGAGCTGGAAGATCTGTACCCGGAGCTGACTCCTGCCCAACGGGAAAATGCCTATGTAAAAGAGCACACCACCGCCTGTATTATGCAGATCGGCGGTAAGCTTCGCTCCGGCAAACCCCATGACGGCCGAGCCCCGGACTATGACGACTGGAACCTGAACTGCGACATCTTCTTCTGGGATCCGGTATTGAATCGGGCACTGGAGATTTCTTCCATGGGCATCCGGGTAGACGCAGAGTCCCTGGACCGTCAATTGACGCTGGCCGGCTGTGACGATCGGCGGAAGCTGCCCTTCCACCAGATGCTTCTGAACAATGAACTTCCCCTGACCATCGGCGGCGGCATCGGCCAGTCCCGGCTGGCTATGCTCCTGATGGGCTGTGCCCATATTGGAGAGGTCCAATCCAGCATCTGGGATGCCCAGACCGTAGACGCCTGCGCCAAGGCCGGCATTTCGCTGCTGTAATGAAGCGGTTCCGGAAAATCTATGTAGAGATTTCCAATAAATGCAATTTGAGCTGTACCTTTTGCCCCGGCACCCGCCGGGGCAATTGCAGTATGACGGAAGCGCAGTTTGGCTCTCTTTTGCCGAAATTGCAGCCTTATACGGACTATCTCTACTTTCACATTCTGGGAGAACCTCTGTGCCACCCAAAGCTGGACAGGTTTCTGGCACTCAGCAAGCAGTATGGCTTCAAGGTAATTTTGACTACAAACGGCACCTTACTTCCCCAGCGTCAGGAGCTGCTGCTAAGCGCCCCTGCCCTGCACAAGGTCCATGTCTCCTTGCACGCCTTTGAGGCCAACGATCTCAAATCGCCCTTTGAAGACTACTTAAAGGGCTGTATCAACTTTGGCAAGGCTGCAGAAGGAAAAAAAATCACAGTGTATCGCCTTTGGAACGAAGGCGGGCAGAATGACAAAAATCAAGAAATTCTGGAAGCGCTCCACCTGGCTTTTCCCGGCACCTGGGTTCCGGGAAAACGGGGTACAGCCCTGGGAAAGCATATTTTTTTGGAACCCGGAGAAAAATTTGACTGGCCGGACCTGACGGCTCCCATTCGGCCCGGTCCCTTCTTCTGCTACGGGCTCCGGGATCAATTGGGAGTTCTGGCCGATGGGACCGTAGTCCCCTGCTGCCTGGACCACGACGGAGACATTGCCCTGGGAAATGCATTTCAGGAGGACCTGGCAGATGTTCTCGCCTCTCCCCGGGCAAAAGCCATTTATGACGGGTTTTCCCGTGGGAAAGCCACGGAAGAGCTATGCCGTCGCTGCGGATATGCGGAACAGTTTGTAAAATAGGCGCAAAAATCGCTGATGCTCGTATTTTAAGCATCAGCGATTTTTGTTATTCCTTAACAGCCTTCAATATCTCTTTCACCAGGTCGTCCCGCCCGTCTCCCTTTTCAGCAGAGAAGGGGATCACCGGGCAGCTGTCTGGCAGCTCCAGATCCCGGCGGATAGTTTCCAAATTGGGTTCCAGCTCGCTTTTTTTCAGCTTGTCCTTCTTGTTGGCCACCACCACAAAGGGGCAGCCGGAATCCTGAAACCATTTTGCCATGGTAATATCGTTGTTCGTAGGGGGATGCCGGTAGTCCACAATCAGGACCCCCAAAGTGATTCTGCCTGCCGCGAAGTAATCCTCCATGAGCTTGCTCCAGCGGTCCTTTTCCGCCTGGGGGACCTTCGCAAAACCATAGCCGGGCAAATCTACCAGGTAGCACTTTTTATCCAGAACAAAGTAATTGACATGAATGGTTTTCCCGGGCTTGTCCCCTACCTTGGCCATGCTTTTCCGCTGCAGAAGCCGATTGATTACCGAGGATTTACCCACGTTGGATTTTCCCGCGAAGGCGATTTCCGGCAGGCGATTCCTAGGGAAATCCTTAGGGGCAGCAGCAGAAATCAGGAATTCTACATTTTGAAAATTCATAGTGTCCCCCTTACTGCCGGATCTCCTGGCGGCGGGCTTTGCCGGATACCTCTTCCGGGATCGTCCCCAAAATGGTGGGGCTGACCTCACCGGGCCGGTTCAACGCCACATCCAGCACCGTATCCACTGTGGCTGCGCTGACAAAATTCAGCTGTTTGCGGACGGTCTGATCAATCTCCTCCAGATCCCGTTCGTTATCCCTGGGAATAATAACCGTACGAACCCCATGCCGCAGAGCCGCCATGGTCTTTTCCTTTAAGCCGCCAATCCGCATAACCCGGCCCCGAAGGGAAATTTCTCCGGTCATCGCAACATCCCGCCGAACGGAAATGCCGGTCAGTGCAGAAACGATAGCGGTACACACGGTGACACCTGCAGAGGGTCCATCCTTGGGCACGGCACCTTCGGGGAAATGGACATGAATGTCCTTGGTCTTGTAGAAGTCCGACGCAATCCCCAGCTTTCCGGAATTTGCCCGGATATAGCTGAGAGCCGCATGGGCAGACTCCTTCATCACATCCCCCAGATTGCCGGTAAGCTCCAGCTTTCCGGAGCCATCCATCACGTTGACTTCCACTTCCAGGGTCTCGCCGCCTACACTTGTCCAAGCCAAACCGGTAACCAGTCCCACCTGATCGGTACCGGGGATCCGGTCCGGCAAGAACTTACGGATGCCCAGGTAGCTTTCCAGGTTTCCGCCGGTGACAGTGATTTTTTTCGTATCTTCCTGGGTCAGCAGCTGCATATCCGCTTTCCGGCACAGCTCAGCCAGATACCGCTCCAGGTTCCGGACGCCGGACTCCCGGGTATAACAGCAGATAATCTCCCGGATAGCGTCATCCGTGATTTTCAGCTGGCTCTTTTTCAGGCCATGCTTCTTGAGCTGTTTGGGAACCAGATGGTTTTT
>CAKTHQ010000043.1 GCA_934565415.1 uncultured Oscillospiraceae bacterium | reverse complement strand
CACCCCCTCCATGCAGGAGGGGGGAAGAGCTTGCCGCCGGTACCTACCGTTTACCCCGTCAAATCCCCATTTGCCTTACCCTTCCCGCTTCTCCTTCTTCATCACCACCGCAAAATACCCCAGGCAGAGAATGAGCTGCAAAACAGAGGACATGGGGGTAGCCAGCCCAATACGGAAGAGGGTAGCCCCCGGCAGCCTGCTCATGAGATACGACACCGGCACACGGACGCCGAAGGCGCCCAGGATGCCCTGGAGCATGACAAAGCGTGTTTTACCGATGCCATTGTAAAAGCCCACATAGCAGAAGAACACGGCCGTAAACAGGCAATCGATGGCGTAGGCTTCCAGTTAGTCCGCCGCCGCCAGAATGACTTCCCTGTCCGGGGAGAAAATCCCGGCCAGCACATCCCCGTGGAAGAAGGTGACGGCAAACATGGCTACGCCCATGACAAAGGATACGCCGATGCCATAGTACAGCGCCTTTTTCGCCCGGTCCAGCTTCCCCGCGCCGTAGTTCTGGGCCACAAAGGCAGACATGGACTGCATAAACGCAGAGGAAATCAGCATAATAAAGGCGCAGACCTTTTCCGCCACCCCCACACCGGCGGAGGCAATCACGCCCATACCGCAGGCAATGGCCACGGTAATCAGGGGCGTTCTGGAGTCCCCCAGCCCCCGGAAGATGCAGCCGATCAGGTTATAGGCCACAATCACCACCATGCCCCCGCCGCAGATACGCACTTAGCTGACGGTCTGCCCAAAGGCCTCCGGGGGGGCATTCATCACCTTGCAGATTTGGGTGGCAAACACCGGCAGCAGCAGGGACAGCACCACCGCGATGCCCACAAACATCACGATTGCGGTGCCCACGGTCCGGCCGGCCTCTTCTTTTTTTCCGCTGCCCAGCTGCTGGCCCAGAAGAATGGTGGTCCCCATGGCAAAGCTGCTGACGAGGTTCGTCAGAGAGGTCATGATCTGGCTGCCGGTAGATACTGCGGATACATCCGTAGCGGAGGCAAATTTCCCCACCACCAGCAAATCCACCGCCCCGTACATGGCCTGCAGAAAAAGCGCCAGCAGCACCGGCAGCGCAAACAGGATCAGGGGCCGCAAAATCTTTCCTTCCGTAAAGGAGCTGTTTTCTTTCATATGGTACACCTTACAAAAAATAAGAGCCGGACAAGAAAGCGGGCGTCTCAACCCGCCATCTTATCCGGCTATTGCTTCCGCTTGAGCAAATTGCCCTCCGATGACGGTGCCGAGTATAGCCGAGGTTCAAAAAAATGTCAAGTCCGTTTGCAAAAAAAATCCTTATTTTTTTCTTCATCCTCTTGCATTTTTTGAAGTATTATGTTAATCTTATAGGGAATCCAACAAAGCAAAAGAGAGGGAATGCTTTTTATGAATAAACCAGAGTTCGTCGCCGCGGTATCCGAGAAAACCGGCCTGTCCCGGAAGGATACCGAACGCACCGTAAACGCCATGCTCGACACCATCGCCGCCGCCCTGCTCTCCGGAGACCGGGTCCAGTTCAGCGGTTTCGGCATTTTCGAAACCAAGCTGCGCAAAGCCCGCATTGGACGGGATCCCCACACCAAGCTGCCTATGCAGATCGAAGAAACCAAAGTCCCCTCCTTCAAGCCCAGCAAGGTCCTGAAGGACGCCATCCGGAAGTAAGCAATGCGGCTGGACAAATATCTCAAGGTATCCCGGCTCATCAAGCGCCGCACCGTGGCCAACGAGGCCTGCGACAACGGCCGCATCAGTGTCAACGGCCGGGTTGTAAAGGCAAGCTACGATGTAAAAGTGGGCGATCGGCTGGAAATCGCCCTGGGCACCCGCACCTTAAAAGTTGAGGTGCTGCAGGTTTCCGAAACCGTCAAAAAAGACGATGCCAGCGCCATGTACAAGGAAGTATAACAAATCCCGGGCTGTTTCCGTGTGGAAATAAGCCCGGGATTTCTCTTGTTAAATACAGCAGAACCAGCCTCTGCCGCCGCAGCAGCAGGCGTTGATGGCGTAGCACAAGCACAGGTTGGTGCAGGGGTCGCCGCCGAAGGAGAAGCCCTTGAAGTTCCCGGCAGACCTCCGGTAGCCGTCGCCGCCGTGCTCCAGCTGCTGCAGGGTCCACAGGTACTGCTGGTTGTCCGGCTCCATGCTGACGGCCTTGCGGATGTGCTCCAGGGCCGTAACCTGGTTGCCCAGGCCGTCGTTGGCCAGGGCGCTGAGGTAGTACCAGTTGGCGTTCCGGTCCGTGCTGTTCTGCAGGGCGTTCAGGGCCTCCTGGAACCGGTTGAAGCGGATATATTGCTCGGCAGAACGCTGGTAGGCATCCTGGCTGGACTGCTGCCGGTACTGCCGCCCCGTATCCTCCCAGCCGGAGTAGCTCCAGCCGCCGAAGGGGCCGTAGCCTCCGAAGGGATCGTAACCCCCCTGAGAACCGGGATTGCCGGCAGACTGCTGGCGGGCGTACTTCTCCGGATTCTTGATCCGGTCGTAGGCCTCGTTGATCTCCTGCATCTTTTTGGCGGCCTCCTGGTCGCCGGGGTTCAGGTCCGGGTGGTACTTTTTGGCCAGACGCCGGTAGGCCTGCTTGACCTCCTCGTCGCTGGCCCCCCGTTCCAATCCCAGTACCTTATAGGGATCGTCGATCATTGGTTCCGCTCCTTTCGGTAGTGTTCCCGATAGCGGACCCATACGCCGCTGTAGAGAATGTTATCCAGCAGCCCCTTGTCCTGGACCAGGGGCAGTTTTTCGTAAAAGAAAGCACACCGGCTCATGGTAAGCACCAGGATGCTTTCCAGGTGATCTTCCGTTTGGGTATCCAAAAGGGGGTTGTAGCTCCCCTTTTTTTGGTCCTCCTGCAGGTCCAGCTGGGCATCCATCAGATAGATAAACCGGCCCAGGTAAAAGCCCATCCGGTACAGCGTCTCCTGCCACAGGTCCTCTTTCCATACAAACAGGGCCCCCATCAGCTGCCCGAAGGTATTGGCCGCCCGGTCCGGGTCCCGGATGTTTTCCTTTTCCAGGGCGCCCAGGGCCGCCATGCTTTCCTCCATGGCCTTGCACTGCCGGGGGTATTCCCGTTCAATGCGGTCGTAATGGGGCTTCAAGGCCTTAATCAGGAGCCTGGCGGAGGTCTTCTCCTCGTCCTGCCAGTCGTCCAAGGCTTTCAGGTAAGAAAGGGCCACGTTCATATCCGCCGCGTAATCGATGACGGGGCCGCCGGTGCGGCTCCTTCTTTTTCCCGGGTGCATCAGGCACCGGAACCGGCTCTTTTCCTCCTCCGGCTCGTACAGGCTCATCAGGGTCAGGGCCAGGAAGACCATATCATATTGCAGCCCCGCCCGGCTTAGCTGGGAGCTGCGCCTGCCGATGGCGGCGCATATGCCGCAGTAGCCTTCCGTATACCGGTCCCGCTGCTCCTGGCTAAGCTCCCCCAGGCTGGCGGTCACATATCCGAACATGGTACAGCCCCCTTTTTTCTTCTCGTAGGGCAGCTGCCGGCCGCCCCTACACCTTTTTTCTTACCGTCATCAGCCACTTATTCAAGGCACCGCCGTAGAACAGGATGCAGATGCAGCAGTACAGCCACAGCATACTGAAGGCCACGGAATACACGGACCCGTAGATATTGGAGATTCTTGTAAAGTGGGTAACATATACGGAATACAGGGAAGAAAACACCGACCAGCCCACGGCGGAAAACAGGGCCCCGGGCAAGCTGTCCCAGAAGCCGTTGCGCCTGTTGGGCAGCACCGTATAGATGGCGGTAAAGAGAAGGGTCTGCACGGTAATCAGGAAAATGCCGTGCAGATCAATCAGGTCCACCAGGAACATGACCACCGGGTTCTGGATGCCGTACAGCAGGTCCAGCAGGGCGTTTCCGAAAACGTGCAAAACCAGCGTCAGCACTACCACCACCAAAAAGAGCAGGGCGTATACCACGCTGATGCCCCGGGTATACACATAGCCCCGGTCCTCCTCCGCATCGTAGATGGCATTCAGGCCCGTAAGCAAGGCGTAAATGCCCTTGCTGGAGGACCAAAGGAGGGTTACCACCGACAGCCCCGCCACGGCGGAAGTGCCGTTGCGGTAGGTATTATAAATGAGCCCCTCCGCCGTATCCACCAGGGCCTCCGGCAAAAGCTGGCTGACCAGACCCATCAGGTCCTCCACCGTCAGCCCCGTCAGCCGCAGGCAGCTGAGGACCAGAAGCAGGGCTGGGAACATGGCCAAAACAATAAAATAGGCGGCATAGGCCCCCCGGAAGGAGATATTCATCCGGGAAATCATCTGCCCGGCGGAAACCGCCTTGCCGATGATGCCGCCCTTTGGCAGGTCCTTCATGGGGAACGCTCCTTTCTGAAAAAGCCCCTCCCCTCTCCAAGAATGGAGAGGGTGCCTCCGCAGAGGCGGGTGTGGTTGAAAAAGTACGATATTTCAAGCTGTTGGATGAACGAAATATTCCAATTTGTCTGTATTATCAAAACAAATCTACATTTTATCGTACCGGGTTTCCAACCACACCCGGCCTGCGGGCCACCCTCTCCAAGCTTGGAGAGGGAAAGGGATTTCCGTCTGTCAGGCTGCACCATTCAACCGGGGAATTCCGCCCTGGAACATCTATAGAGACTTATAAATAGGTGCGCCGCAGCATTGCGTTTTGCGGCGCACCTGTTTGCAAAGCTTATTCTGCGGAGATCATGTAGTAGTATACCGGCTGGCCGCCGTTGATCAGGTTCACATCGGCGCCAGTGCAGATGTCCGCGAACAGGTCCGCCGCCTTCTGGGCGTGCTTTTCCTTGGTATCGGCACCGTAGTAGATGGTAACGAACTCCCGGCCCTCGTCCCGGACCTTTTCCGCCAGGCCCTTCAGGAGCACGGTAATGTCCTTGCTGGTGCCGAAGAGGCCCTTGCCGTCCATGGCCAGGTAGTCCCCCTCGTGGATGTCGTAGCCGTCGAAATCGGAGTTCCGGGCGGCGTAGGTGATCTGCATGGTTTCCACGCTGCCCAGGACCTGGGTCATGGTTTCGGTGTTGGCCTCTACGGTCCCCTCGGGGTCGAAGTTCAGCATGGCGGTAACGCCCTGGGGTACGGTTTTACTCCCAATGACCACCACGTTCTTGGGGGTCAGAGCATCCACCTGCTGGGCGGCCATAATGATGTTCTTATTGTTGGGCAGCACGAAGACGGTCTCCGCCGGGACCTTGTTCACAGCCTCCAGAATGTCCTGGGTGCTGGGGTTCATGGTCTGGCCACCGGAAATGATCTGGTCCACGCCCAGGTTCATAAACACATCCGCAAGGCCGGCACCGGCGCAGACGGACACCACGCCGATGCCCTTTTCCGGCTCGGCGATTTTGGGGGCCAGGTCCTTTTCGTTCATCACCTTCTCGGTGTGCTGCAGGCGCATATTCTCCACCTTGACGGTGACGAAGGAGCCGTAGTTCACGGCCTCGTGCAAAGCGGCGCCGGGGTCGTTGGTGTGGACATGGACCTTGATGATCTCCTCGTCGTCCACCAGGACCAGGCTGTCGCCCAGCTCATTCAGGAAGGCCCGCAGCTCTTCGGGATCGCGCTTATTCTCCCGGGAGATAATGAACTCCGTGCAATAGGAGAACTTAATATCCTCGGTTTTAAAGTCGGAGAAGTCCGCCTGCTCCTTGGGGGCAGTGTCGCCGGTTTCCTCGGGGGCTACGATGTCCTCCCCCCGCAGGGCGGCCAGCATGGCCTCCAGCACCAGCAGCCAACCCTTGCCGCCGGCATCCACCACACCGGCCTTTTTCAGCACCGGGTTCTGGTTGACGGTATTGGCCAAAGCGATCTTGGCCTCGGCCACGGCGGCCTCCTGGACAAATTCAATGTGGTTGTTTTCCTGGGCGGCCTCCAGGGCCTTGGCGGCAGCCAGCCGGGAGACGGTGAGGATGGTGCCCTCGGCGGGCTTCATAACGGCCTTGTAGGCGGCGTCCACACCGGCCTGCAGGGCCTGGGCCCACAGCACGCCGTCGCACTCCTCGTTGCCCTTCAGGCGCTTGGAAAGGCCCCGGAACAGCAGGGAGAGAATGACGCCGGAGTTGCCCCGGGCGCCCCGCAGCATGGCGGAAGCCGCCACCTTGGAGGCGGCGTACAGCGCGGGGTCCTCTGTCCCCCGCAGGTCCACAGCGGCAGAGTGGATGGTCATGGACATATTGGTGCCCGTGTCGCCGTCCGGCACGGGGAATACGTTCAGTTCGTTCAGATCCTGCTTGTGGATCTCGATCGAGGCGGCCGCGCTGATGATCATTCTTCTCAGCTCAGCCCCGTTGATGGTTTGCCTCAAATTGTTTACACCTCCGAAATTATCCAATCATCATGGAATCGATATAGACGTTGACAGCCCGGACCTCGGTGTCCGTGCATTTGGTGACCACATAGCGGACCTCGGAAATAATGGAATTGCCCACAGCGGACAGGTTCACGCCGTTATCCACAATGATGTGCAGGTCGATGGAAATGGAATTGTCGTCGTTAAAGGTGACCCGGACGCCCTTGTCTACGGACTCCTTGCGCAGAAGATGATACACATCATCCTTCATGCTGCGGGCGGCCATACCCTTTACGCCGAAGCAATTGGAAGCAGCCGTACCGACAATGCCGGTATAGACGCCGGTGCTGACATTCACACTGCCGTTTTCATTTTCATGACGGATCATAAATCAGTACCTCCTGTTATAATGGGATCAGGAACAACGTTTTCCCGCAAAAAAGATTTGCAGTGCGGCATCCCAAAGCCACTCCGGGGCGTTGCCATTCCCGTTTATTTTCGCTCCCGTTAAAACGTCGTATTTTTGTTATCCCCTAAACTCACACCATGCTCTCTTCCCAGCAGGAAGGAGCGGTGAGGCCCATCATCTTTACCACGGTGGGGGCCACGTTGGCCAGGCCATAGTGGCCTTCCTTAATGGTCCAGTCGCGGTCCTTATCGTAGATGATAAAGGGCACTGGGTTCAGAGAATGGGCAGTCCGCACGGAAGTCTTGCCCTTCTTGGTTTCGGTCATCTGGTCGGCATTGCCGTGGTCGGCGGTGATGAGCACGGTGTAGCCGTACTTGTCGGCAGCCTCGATGATGGCGCCTACGCCCTTATCCACGCACTCCATGGCGTACACGACGGCATCATACACGCCGGTGTGGCCCACCATATCGCCGTTGGGGTAGTTGCAGCGCAGGAACTGGAACTTGTGGGACGCCATATTCTCCACCATCTTCTCGGTGATTTCCTTGGACTTCATGGCCGGGGCCTGCTCGAAGGGAATCACATCGGAGGGCACTTCCTCGTAGACCTCCAGATTTTCGTCCACCTTGCCGGACCGGTTGCCGTTCCAGAAGTAGGTTACATGGCCGAACTTCTGGGTCTCGGACAGGGCGTACTCGTGGATGCCGGCGGCGCAGAGGACCTCCGTCAGGGTGTTCTTGATGACGGGGGGCTGGACCAGGTAGTCGGTGGGGATCTTCAGGTCTCCGTCGTACTGGAGCATACCGGCAAAGAGGACGCCGGTGTAGCTGCCCCGGTCGAACTTATCAAAGTCCTTCCGGTCGAAGGCCAGGGAGATTTCCTGGGCCCGGTCGCCCCGGAAGTTGAAGAGGATCACGCTGTCGCCGTTTTCGATCTTGGCAACGGGCTGGCCGTTTCTTGCCACCACGAAGGCGGGCAGGTCCTGGTCGATGCAGCCGGTTTCCGCCCGGTAGGTCTCGATGGCCTCCTTGGCGGACGCAAACTGACGGCCCTGGCCCTCCACATGGGTCCGCCAGCCGGCCTCTACCATAGGCCAGTTGGCTTCGTACCGGTCCATGGTGATCTTCATACGGCCGCCGCCGGAAGCGATGGCGTAGTCGCAGCCCTCCGTATTCAGCTCGGCAAGCACCTTCTCCAGCTGGTCCACATACTCCAGAGCGGAGGTAGCGGGCACATCACGGCCGTCCAGCAGGATGTGGCAGTAGACCTTCCTGGCGCCCTCTTTGTGGGCCTCCTTCAGCATGGCGATGAGGTGAGAAATGTTGGAATGCACATTGCCGTCGGACAGCAGGCCCAGAAAATGCAGGGCCTTGCCGGATACGGCATTGGAAAGGAGCTTTTTCCAGGTTTCGGACTGGTACAAAGCGCCGGACTCAATGGACTCCGACACCAGCTTGGCACCCTGAGAATAAATCTGGCCGCAGCCCAGGGCGTTGTGGCCAACTTCAGAGTTGCCCATATCGTCGTCGGTGGGCAGGCCGACGGCGGTGCCGTGGGCCTTCAGGTAGGTATGGGGGCAGGTAGCCAGCAGCTTATCCAGGTTGGGGGTATTGGCGTTCTTCACAGCGTCGCCGCTGCCGCCGTCGCCCTTGCCGACACCATCCATAATGACCAGTACAATGGGTTTTTCCATAAGTAGTACCTCCATAAGAAGTTGTAGAGCATTTTTCTAGTCATATTATTTTACAACAGAAACAAAAAACTTACAACTCTTTTTTTATTTTTTCCATTCCAAACAAAAAATCTCCCGGGAGAACAGCCAAAAAGGGCAATTCTCCCGGAAGTATTAAGAAGATGTGAAATTATTTGCTGTATTTGCCGCCCTTTCCCGGCCGATGGGCCAGCAGGATCCCCAGGCCCGCAAAGCAGAGCACAAAGCCAATCAGGGCCAGGCCTACCCCGGCGTGGCTTTTCTTCGGCTCCTCGGCGGGGGCTTCCGTTTCGGGGACGGTATCGGGGAAGGTCGTATCTTCGGTGGTGGCCTCGGTGGCAGCCTCCGTAGTGGGGGCGGTAGTGGCCTCAGTGGTGGGGGCCGTAGTGGGCTCCGTAGTGGGGGCGGTGGTTGCCTCGGTGGTGGCCTCCGTGGTCTCCTCCTCCGGGGTATAGGGGTCGTTGCCGTCGGAATCCAGGAATTCAATGCGGCCGTGGAAGGCCTCCTCCAGCTGCTGCACCAGGCTCACGGGCCAGGGGCTTTTTGCCGGATAATAGATCTTCACATTGCTGCCCCACAGGCAGTTCAGCTTGAAGGACGGGAAGGTTCCCTCGCAGTGGATGGCGGTTAAATTGGCGCAGTCCCGCAGGCACTCTTCGTCGAAAATCCGGAAGGTGCCGGGCAGGTGGATGCTGGTCAGGCCCCGGCATCCCTGAAAGCTGTGCTTGCCCAGGGTATGCATGGCCGTGCCGAAATCCACCTCGGTAATACCGTCGTAATTTGTAAAGGCATTGTCCCCAACGGTAGTGACATTGCCGGAAATCCGCACGGCGGTGATGGTGTCCTTATAGTCCCCCCAGGGGGCGGCGCCCTCCTCGAAGTTCTCCATAGGCCCGTTGCCGGAAATCACCAGGGTGCTGCCCTCCAGGCCCCATTCGATGCCGTCCCCGCAGGTGCCGGAGGCGGTATCCGCCCGGGCGGGAAGGGTGAAAACCAAGATGGCAGCGCAGAAGGCTGCAAGGGTTACAAACAAGCGTTTCATAAAAAGCTCCTTTCTGATCAATTCATGGTCCCCTCCGACCGGTCGAAGAGGACCTTTACCCGCTGCCGCAGGGCCTCTGCCTCCGGGGTATCCTGGGTACCGAACTGCTCGATCCAGTCTTTCGATGCCTGCTGGGCGTCCTTCAGGGTTTCCATGTCCATGCTAAGGTCCGCCACCCGGAAGGCGGGGAGGCCGGACTGGCGGGAGCCGAAGAAATCCCCGGGGCCCCGGAGCCGCAGGTCCTCTTCCGCAATGCGAAATCCGTCGTTGGTTTTGCACAGGGCCTTCAGCCGCTGGACCGTTTCCGGGTTCCGGTTGTGGGTGGTTAAAATACAGTAGCTTTTGGCGCTGCCTCTGCCTACCCGGCCCCGGAGCTGGTGGAGCTGGCTCAGGCCGAAGCGGTCCGCATCCTCGATGACCATTAAGGTGGCGTTGGGCACATCCACCCCCACCTCAATGACCGTGGTGGCCACCAGCACATCCGCCTCCCTCCGGGCAAAGGCGGCCATGGCTTCCTCCTTCTCCGCCCCCTTCATCTGGCCGTGGAGAAGGCTGACCCGCAGGTCCGGGAAGACGGTTTTCTGTAATGTCTCCGCCCAAGCGGCGGCGGCCTTGACCCCCAGCTCCTGGTTTTCCTCCACCGCCGGGCAGACCACAAAGCACTGGTGACCCTCCGCCACCTGCTTGCGGATAAAGGCATTGATCCGGGCCCGGTAGCTCTCCCCTACCAAAAAGGTATCCACCTTCTGCCGCCCCGGGGGCAGCTCATCCAGAACGGACACCTCCAGGTCCCCATACATAAATAGCGCCAGGGTCCTGGGAATGGGGGTAGCCGACATCACCAGCAGATGGGGGTCCTGCCCCTTGGCAGAAAGCCTGCTTCTCTGGCCTACGCCGAAGCGGTGCTGCTCGTCGGTGATGACAAGGCCCAGGTTTTGGAACACGGTGCTTTCGGAAATCAGGGCATGGGTGCCCACGGCAACGGAAACGCTGCCGGAGGCAATGGCCTCCCGTATTTCCCGCTTTTCTTTAGGCGTCTGGGAGCCGGTCAGCAGCCCCACCCGGATGCCCAGGAGGGCAAAAAGTTTGGATAAAGAGGCGTAGTGCTGCTCGGCCAATATTTCCGTAGGGGCCATCAGAGCCGTCTGGGCCCCGTTCCTGGCGGCGCAAAAAGCCGCTCCGGCGGCCACCATGGTCTTGCCGCTGCCCACATCCCCCTGGACCAGCCGGTTCATGGGAGTTCCCCTGCGGAAATCCTGTAAAATTTCCTCCAGGGCCCTTCTCTGGGCGCCGGTGAGGGCAAAGGGCAGGGCCCCGTAAAAGGCCGTCAGGTCCGTATCCCGGTACCCCGGCACCTGCTTCATGGCCCGGGCCGCCCGCATGAGGGACAGGCCGGCGGAGAAGACAAAGAACTCCTCAAAGATCAGCCGCCGCTTGGCGTCCTGAGCCTGCTGCATATCCCTTGGGGCATGGATGGCGTGATAGGCGGTATCCGCCGGGAGAATACGGTACCTTTGCCGGATTACCGGGGGGAGAATCTCCTTCGGCGGATCGCAGACCGCCAGGGCCTGGGCAACCAGCCGGGACAGGGCGGAATTATTGAGCCCCGCCGTCAGGGGGTAGATGGGCATCACCCTTCTGGTGGCCACCGGCTGGGCATCCGGGGCTTCGAACACGGGGTTTGTTACACCGTAGCCGCCGTAATCCCCGGTAACGGTACCGTAGAAATAGTACTCTCCCCCATACCGCAGGCTTTCCGCCGCGTATTTGGAATTGAAAAAGGTCAGGTTCAGCCGGCCGGAATGGTCCGCCACCTGTACCCGGGTCAAATCCATCCCCTTCCGGATGTGGGCCGTCCTTGGCTGGCTCATGACCACCGCCCGGAAGCAGGCGGGCTCGTCCAGGTTCATTTCCCCGATGGGTTTGATTTGGCTCCGGTCCTCATAGCCCCGGGGGAAATGGCAAATCAGGTCCCCCAGGGTAAAAATATTCAAGGCCGCCAGTTGCTTCTCCTTCGCCGGGCCCACGCCCTTCAGGGTTTTCACCGGGTCTGTCAGTTTGGCCATGGGGTACCTCCTTTCCCTTGTAAAATGAAAAAACTCCCTCCAAGCTTCGCTCGGAAGGAGATATTTTCAGAGAACTCAGGCCAGCTTGTTCAGCTTCAGGGTCATGCTGCTCTTCTTCCGGGCAGCGTTGTTCTTGTGCAGAAGACCCTTGGTCACAGCCTTGTCCACGGACCGCACAGCGACAGTGTAGGCGCTCTGAGCAGCGGTCTTGTCACCGCCTTCCACAGCAGCCTCAAACTTCTTCAGGTTGGTCTTCAGCTCGGACTTGTCGGCCTTATTCTTCTCGTAAGCAATCTTGGAAGAAATGACATCCTTCTTAGAGGACTTGATGTTGGGCATTTGAATTACACCTCCTCACAGCAGTATTTCATACAGTGCTGTATTATAACGGAAAGCAAAGCTAAAATCAACCCTTTTTTGAAAAAAAGTTCACAGGAGAAAAAACTCCCCTTCCCTTGGGGGAAGGGGGCCGCCGCAGCGGCCGGATGAGGGCATGAAGAAGGGTAAAAAAGCACAAACTGAGCCGGTACAGCCCTCCTCAGGCGCTGCGGCGCCAGCTCCACTCTTAATGTGTGATTGCCACCGGCAATCATCGTTATTTTGATTCGCTGCGCGGAGCGCCACCCCGAGGGGAGCAGAGATTTTCTCTGTCAAGCCCCACATTTTCCACAATTTTTTCCCCATCGGCAAAATGCCGGTTTCCGGGGAAACTTCGGGAAGCGGCGGCGGGCCGGAAAAACGTTATGTCAATCTCCCGGAATTTCCCACAAGGCTGTGGAGCTGTGGAAAACCCTTGTGGAAAAACCTGTGGAGAATGTGGAAAACTTTGATTTTTCCACAGCGATTTTTCCTGCCCGCCTGTTTCCGGCCCTGTGCAGAAAATCCGCCTCCGGCGGTCATGGTTCTGCCAAAGGTGCACGGCTTCCCCCCTGCCCTTCAAAACGCAACCAGGGGAAGAAAGCCAAAAAAGATTGGGCTTTTCCCGGCAGACTCCACAAGACAATCTGTCACCCAAGGCCCGATCCGGAATATTTTTGTAGATTCCTCCAAAATTTTCAGCGTATCATTTTCCCCGTCCCGGGAAATACTGGGTACCAGAAACCAACAGGAGGATACGCTATGCAGGGAAAAGTAGACATCTGCGGCATTTCCACCGCAAAGCTGCAGGTGCTGTCTCCGGAAGAGACCCGTTCCCTACTCCGGGCCTCCCGGGCAGGGAACCGGCAGGCCCGGGAAAAGCTCATCGAGGGGAACCTGCGGCTGGTGCTTTCCGTCATCCAGCGGTTCGATAAAAAGGGAGAAAGCCCCGACGACCTGTTCCAGGTGGGCTGCATCGGCCTCATGAAGGCCATCGCCAACTTCGATACGGAGAAGGAGGTCCGGTTTTCCACCTATGGGGTGCCCATGATTGCCGGGGAGGTCCGCCGGTACCTGCGGGACAACAGCGCCATCCGGGTCTCCCGCAGCATCCGAGATGTGGCCTACCGGGTGCTCCAGTGCAAGGAGGCCCTCACCGTCCGGTTGGGCCGGGAACCTGCTCTGGAGGAAATCGCCAGGGAGCTGGACCTGCCCAGGCAGGAGGTCGCCCAGGCCCTGGACGCCGTCTGCGCCCCGGTGAGCCTGTACGACAGCGTCTATACCGACGGCGGGGACCCCTTAACGGTCATGGACCAGGTGCCGGACCGGAAGAATACGGAGGCCAGCTGGATGGAGCACATCACCCTGCGGATGGCCTACGGCCGCCTGAGCCCCCGGGAAAAGGAGATCCTCTCCCTCCGGTTTTACAGCGGCAAAACCCAGATGGAGGTGGCCGGGCGTCTGGGCATCAGCCAGGCTCAGGTATCCCGGCTGGAAAAGGGCGCCATTGCCTCCCTGCGACGGGCCCTCAGCGTTTTGCCGTCATAAGCCCCCCGGGGAACGCATAGAGTGTTCCCACCGGAGGGGATGTGCATGGGCGTTAAATTTACCCAATTACAATGTAAAGAGGTCATCTGCGTCTGCGACGGGGCGCGGCTGGGGTTTATCTCCGATATTGTGGCCGAGGTGCCGGAGGGGGTCATTGCCGCCATCGTGGTCCCCGGCCCCTGTAAGCTCCTGGGCGTAGCCGGGCGGAAGGACGACTATGTAATTCCCTGGAGCTGCGTCAAAAAGGTAGGGCCGGACATCGTCCTGGTGGATGTGCACCCCAAGGACTGTAGGGTGCCCAGGCCCAAGCCGAAGTTCCCGGGGTGAAGATTGGGGCTGCGGCCCCAGTGAAATCCGTCCTTTGGACGGGTGAAATCCACAGTCGTGGGTGAAATCCCTGCGGGATGAAATCCGCTGCGGCGGGAGAGAGCATGGATCATAGTTCACCCGCCTTGGCGGATTTCTTCTGCGAAGCAGATTTCACCCTTGCGCTGCAAGGATTTCTTCCTTGCGTCAGCAAGAATTTCTTTCTTTTGTGCCCTTTCCACAACCAAGCCCCCGAAAGTGCCCCGAAGTTTCTTTGAAAAAACGAAAAAAATTCTTGCAATATGGCCTCACTTTGGGTATAATATTTCAGCGTGGGTTTGCGCCCATAGCTTATAAAAACCACACACCCGGGGACCGGCTGCCCAGGTGCCTGCTTTCAGGCGGGCAGAGCGGGATGATCGGGGTGGAGGAAAAACAAAAGGAGAACTGTAAAAATGGCTGTCGTATCTATGAAGCAACTGCTGGAGGCAGGCGTTCACTTCGGTCACCAGACCCGTCGTTGGAACCCCAAAATGGCCCCCTACATCTACACCGAGCGCAATGGTATTTATATCATTGACCTGCAGAAGACCGTTAAGAAGCTGGAAGAGGCTTACAACTTCGTCCGCGACACCTCTGCCAACGGCGGCAACATCCTGTTCGTAGGCACCAAGAAGCAGGCCCAGGACGCCATCAAGGAAGAGGCTGCCCGCTGCGGCGGTTACTATGTCAACGCCCGTTGGCTGGGCGGTATGCTGACCAACTTCCGCACCATGCGTACCCGGATCGACCGTCTGGCTCAGCTGAGAAAGATGGAAGAGGACGGCACCTTCGCCATGCTGCCCAAGAAGGAAGTCATCAAGCACCAGGCCGAAATCGAGAAGCTGGAGAAGTACCTGGGCGGCGTGAAGGAAATGAAGAAGCTGCCCGCCGCTCTGTTCATTGTTGACCCCCGCAAGGAGCGCAACGCCATTGCCGAGGCCCGCAAGCTGAACATCCCCATCGTGGCCATCGTGGACACCAACTGCGATCCCGACGAGATCGACTATGTGATCCCCGGCAACGATGACGCCATCCGCGCCATCCGTCTGATTGCCGCCGCTATGGCCAACGCCGCCATCGAGGGCCGTCAGGGTGAAGACGCTGCCGCTGAAGAGGCTGCTCCCGCTGCCGAAGAGACTGCCGCTGAATAATCCCACAAAGATTTTAGGAGGATACCAAAATGGCTTTTACCGCTCAGGATGTTAAGAAGCTGCGTGAAATGACCAACGTTGGCATGATGGACTGCAAGAAGGCCCTTCAGGCTACCGACGGCGATATGGACAAGGCCGTGGACTGGCTCCGGGAAAAGGGCCTGGCCAAGGCTGCCAAGAAGGCTGACCGGGTTGCCGCCGAGGGCGTTGCCTACGCCACCGTAGTGGACGGCGTGGGTGTCGTCATCGAAGTGAACTCCGAGACCGACTTTGCCGCCAAGACCGACGCCTTCATGGACCTGGTGAAGAACCTGGCCGTGGTCGTTGCCGAGCAGAACCCCGCCGATGTGGAAGCCCTGAAGGCTTGCACCTACCCCGGCACCAACCTGACCGTCACCGAGATCATGCAGGAGAAGGTCATGTCCATCGGTGAGAATATGCAGATCCGCCGCTTTGCCCGCTTCCCCGAGAACACCTCCGTCGCCTACGTTCACGCCGGCGGCACCCACGGCGTTCTGGTGAACCTGGCTGTGGAAGGCGGCATCGATGCCACCGAAATCGGCAAGAACGTTGCCATGCAGATTGCCGCTATGAACCCCAAGTACTGGGATAAGTCCCTGGTTCCCCAGGCCGATGTTGACCACGAGCTGCAGGTTCAGGTTGCCCTGATGGACAACGATCCCAAGATGGCCTCCAAGCCCGCTCAGGTCAAGGAGAAGATCGCCGCCGGTAAGATGAACGCTTTCTTCAAGGACAACTGCCTGCTGCAGCAGGAGTTCGTCCGCTCCGACCTGTTCCAGGGCAGCGTAGAAGGCTACATCGCCGACGCCGCCAAGAAGCTGGGCGGCAAGGTGACCTTCGTTGACGCCATTCACTATGTGAAGGGCGAAGGCATCGAGAAGAAGACCGACGATTTCGCCGCCGAAGTCGCCGCCCAGATTGCCGGTGCTGCCAAGTAAGCTGACCCTTATAAGCAAAATCGCCCTTCCGGGAAACCGGAGGGGTGATTTTTTACGGTTCTGGACGGAAATTACCGGGTTGCAAATTCCCGCTTCTTATGGTATGATGAATCAAAAAGGAGGACTATTTCTATGAAATGTGACTGCTGCGGAAAGCCCAAAAAACTCTTTGATATGTTCTGCACCCTGAAAAACGATCGGGGCACGGTACATCTTTGCACCGAGTGCAGCCAGCTGCCGGAGCGGGTCCGGCTGGATGCCCTGGGCGGGGAGCGGGAGCTGTTTGCCCTGCACCTGGAGCAATGGAAGCGTCGGGCCAAGGATCCCTCCCCGGAATTTGCCGGCTGGCAGCAGGCCTTCCTGGCCCCCTATCGGGAAAAGCTGGGAAGCCCCGAATAAAAGCTCTCCGCCCTCCCCGCCGCGGCGGTTTCGGAGGGCATCGATTCCCTTGGGACTGCTGCATTCCGCGGCAGTCCCTTATGCTTGCAGCCCCCGGATCAGCATTTCCACATCCCGTTGCTCCATATCCGCGCGCAAAAAATAGAAGCGGCTTTCTTCATATCGCTTACCTCACAGTAAAAATACTTAAAAGCCCTTCTATGCGTTCCGCATCGACGGTTCATTTATATGCAATTACCTGCAGTATACCAGATATTTTGGGAATGTCAACCGGCATTCCCCCCTTGCAGGGCGATTGCATACATTGCAAATGGGTGAGCAGTCCGACAAATGGGGAGTTGACGGGTTAAACGGTAGGTACCGGCGGGCGGGAAAAATCCCCTTCCCCCTCCTGCGTGGAGGGGGTGGCCCGCAGGCCGGGGGTGGAGGGGACACCTAACGAAAGCCGGTAGGTTC
>CAKTHQ010000042.1 GCA_934565415.1 uncultured Oscillospiraceae bacterium | reverse complement strand
ATGCCCCTTTAGGGGTGAAGCCTGTAATGACCCTTCTAGGGTCTGTGCAAACCACCACTTTAGTGGTGGTTATGATTCAATTACAGATTTGCGGCAGATCGCTTTATTTGCGGAAGGACTATCTCTTTGGCCCGATATTCCGATATAAGGAACAGAAAACCCGCAGCTTTCGCTGCGGGTAAAGATTACTTTTGATCGCTTGTATCCACCACATAGTCATTTGCATAACAGAAAATATGTCTGCCAATATTTCCCCAGACATTGTCCGTCGTCCGGACCGTCCCGTAAAACAGGACTTCCTTGGGCAGTACATAGGGACCATACAAAGCCCGATCGATTGCTTCATACTGGGCCTGACCGGGTTTGGCTGCCTTGAGAAGCTTTCGCTGCACGAAAGCATCCTCGTCGTTGATAATAGCGCTCAAACTCTTGCCGAAAAGTCCGGAAGTGTACCGGTTGAGGACAACCTCTGCAATAGCCTGCTGGCCGTCGTCGCTCTCACCTCTGGCTTCAACCCATACCAGCTGGGCCAGCAGCTTGGTTTCTTCATCTGTAAGCTGCAGACCTTCATACCGAGGCTCCACATAGGGACGGACAGGCGGCTCGTAAATGTACGGATCATCCGGCATTTCGGAAGGATCAAAGATCCAGGCACCGTCATAACCCCAACAAATTTCGTCGGTAGTAAAGCCGTTTAGAAGTTTATCCCGTAAGTACCAACTGTCCCGGTTCTTCTGAGAGGGATCAAATACATCCAGCAGTCCGTTGGCTTTCATGCCTCGAATCATAATGAAATGCTGGGATTTTGTAAACAGTGATTTGCTGTTCATCAACTGAATAACAACCTTCCCCTGCTCCAAAGCTGCTAAGACATCTCGATAATCCCTGGCCATGGTGTACGGAATTTCCAACATATCTGCCATGTATTTGAGGCGCTGTACATTGTTGTCGCATTTGCTGCCAAAATACCCCGCCAACTCATCCGGGTAATACTGGTGCCCGGTCATATAGGTTGCCAGGGATGCCATACATACAACGCTGCAGCCATTATCCAGAATCGTACCGGTAGCGTATCTTACACTGCCGTACTCCTCTAAGGTGTAGTCTGGGAAAAAACGCCCACTGGCGTAGTAAATATCGCCAAAATCGGCATCCTCATGGTACTCGTCCGCCTCATCGGATGCATCTTCGTACTCGTCTTCTTCCACATATTCCGTTTCTTCGGTTTCCTCAGCAGATGCGGTTTCCTCTGTGCTCTCCGTTGTTTCCTCCGGCTCGGTTTCCTCTTCCTCTGTTGGCTCCGTATCCTCTTCATCGGGGTCTGGCAAGACAGAGGACGCCGTGCTTTTATCTTCGCTGCTATCTGCTAAAACATATGCCGGCAGATACTGGATCAACAGAACAAGGACAAGCAAAGACGCAGATATACGGATAAGGTGGTTTTTTAATTTGCAAATGCGCATAACCATGACTCCTGTTTCTGGGGAATGCCCAGGCACTACTGCAAAGCAATAGTACCAAGCATCTAACACTATATCACAAATCAGTGTATTTTTCAACTGTAAACCGTTCGGTATTCCGGCATCAGTCTTTAATTTTTTATAAATATTTTTAATTGTGTGCTATTTAAAATCCAATGTATTTCCGTTATGATACAGCTGTCAGATTTACTTGCGTCAAATTCTTCTTGCCAATTTTTCAGAGTATTCCTGTCTGAACTGGGCAAAGGTCCCCGCATCCAGAGAGCTGCGAATCCGCTCCATCAGTTTATTGTAGAAATACAGATTGTGCATGACGCACAAACGCATGGCCAGCATTTCCTCCGCAACGAACAGGTGACGGATATATGCCTTGGAATACCGGCGGCACACCGGACAATCACACTTTGGGTCGATGGGGCTGTCGTCCAGCTGGTATTTGGCGTTTTTCAGGTTGATGGCTCCTTCCCATGTAAAGAGCCTGGCATGGCGAGCGTTCCGGGCGGGCATCACGCAATCGAAAAAATCCACTCCCCGCGCAACGGACTCAATGATATTGGTAGGGGTTCCCACGCCCATCAGATACCGGGTCTTGTCTTTGGGCATAAAGGGCTCCACTGCCTCGATAATGTCATACATTTCCTCGGCTGTCTCCCCCACAGCCAAGCCGCCGATGGCATAACCGGGCAGGTCCAAGTCCGCGATTCGCTTCATGTGGTCGATTCGAATATCGGGATAGGTGCCGCCTTGGTTGATGCCCCACAGCATTTGCTGGGGATTCACCGTATCGGGCAGGCTGTTCAATCGGGCGTTTTCTGCCTTGCAGCGAACCAGCCAGCGGTAGGTGCGGTCAACACTCTTCTGAACATAGTCCCTGGGGGAGGGATTTTCGATGCATTCATCAAAGGCCATGCAGATATCGCTGCCCAGATTGGACTGGATCTGCATACTCTCTTCCGGCCCCATAAAAATTTTGTGTCCATCAATATGGGAAGCAAAGGTTACGCCTTCCTCTTTGATTTTCCGCAGAGAGGCCAGGCTGAACACCTGGAAACCGCCGGAATCCGTCAGAATAGGGCCATCCCAGGTCATAAACTTATGAAGGCCTCCCATCTGCCGCACCACGGTATCCGTGGGCCGCAGATGCAGATGATAGGTGTTGCTGAGCTCCACTTGGCAGCCGATATTTTTTAGATCTACGGCACTGAGAGCTCCTTTGATGGCTCCTTGAGTACCGACATTCATAAAGACAGGAGTCTGGACCGTGCCGTGGGCACAGGTAAAAACGCCCCGGCGGGCCTTTCCTTCCGTTTTCAGCAGTTCGAACATAAATTACCTCTTTTGATTGTATAGAATATATTCTCTTGTGGGCTCTACCGTGCCAATACGGGTCTCAAACTGAATATCGCTCAAATAGGTAAAGCCGCATTTTTCAATGACCCGGCGGGACTGTCCGTTGGATACAAAGTGGGCACAGGTCAGCCAGTCCCAGTGCAGGACCGTAAAGCAATACCGGATCACTTCTTTGACAGCCTCCGGCATCAGCCCCTGCCCCCAATAGGGCTTGGCTAATACATATCCCAATTCTCTTCCCTGGCCATTCAGTTCATCCGGAGCATCCCGCTCCTCCAGGCCGATGGAGCCGATGACCCTTTGGGTCTTACGGTCTACAACGGCAAAAGTCTTTTTCCCGTCCATAAACAGCTTCAGGATAGACTTTGTTTCTTCTAGGGATTTGTGCGGTGCCCAACCGGCCATCTGTCCAACGCCGTCTACGCTGGCGTACTCGTAAAAATCCTGCAGGTCCGTCTCCTTCCAGGACCTCAGCAATAATCTTGGGGTCTCCAAGCAAACATTGGTTATATCTACCGGAGCAATCATTGGCTGGTCTCCTTTCGCTTTCTGAATAAAAATTGGAAATTCTTGGTGATGCTATGCAATATACATAGCATCACCAAAGCTAAAGAATCGATATCTTTCCTGCACGGCAATTTTATAGGCATTCAGGACGTGTTCTCTTCCTGCAAAGGCGGAAACCAGCATTACAAGGGTACTCTCCGGCAGGTGGAAATTGGTGATAAGGGCGTCCATTGCTTTAAAGGTATAACCCGGGTAGATAAAAATATCCGTCCAGCGGGATTTCGCTTCAAAGGTGCCATCGTCATTTACCAGGGATTCCAGCGTCCGGCAGGAGGTAGTGCCTACACAAACGATACGACCGCCGGAAGATTTGGTTTCGTTGAGAATTTTAGCGGTCTCTTCGTTCATCATGCAGAGCTCGCTGTGCATATGGTGGTCCAGGATGTCGTCGGCTTTTACGGGGCGGAAGGTGCCCAGGCCTACATGAAGGGTGACAAACGCAGTTTTGACCCCCTTCGCTCGAATCCGATCCAGCAGCTCCGTGGTAAAATGAAGTCCGGCGGTAGGGGCGGCTGCAGAACCCAGCTCCCGGGAATAGACTGTCTGATAGCGCTCCTGGTCCTGAAGCTCCTCCTTGATGTAAGGCGGCAGCGGCATTTTGCCCAGGTGCTCCAGCACCTCCAGGAAAATGCCCTCGTAATGGAATTCCACCACCCGGTTTCCGGTATCCTGGACTTCCTTAACAGTGGCGGTCAGCTCTCCGTTTCCGAAGATTACTTCATTGCCAACCTGCATCTTTTTCCCCGGCTTGCACAGGCATTCCCAGCATTTGTTGCCCAGGTCCCGCAGAAGCAGAACCTCCACTGCACCGCCTGTGGGACGGTGGCCCAGGAGTCTGGCCGGCAGCACCCGGGAATCGTTCATAACCAGGCAGTCCCCCGGGTTCAGGTAGTCGATAATATCATAAAAATGCCTGTGGTCCACTTCTCCGGTGACTCGGTCCAGGGCCATCAGCCTGGAAGTATCCCGCTTTTCCAGAGGAGTCTGAGCAATCAGCTCCTCCGGAAGGTCATAATAAAAATCGTGGGTCTTCATATTTGCTTCCTCCGAAATGCTATAGACATAATTTTATGTATTATACCGCATTTTGGGGCCCTTTGCAACTGGCAAATGGGGCAAATCACGCATAGACTGCACGGGAGGGATCGTCTTCATGAAAAAGCCTTTGTTCACCGGCGTCTGCACGGCGCTTGTTACCCCATTTCTATCGGATGCCGTCAATTATCCCCTTTTGGAACGACTGCTGCATCGACAGGCGGAAGCTGGAATTTCTGCCTGCGTCCTCAGCGGTACTACCGGGGAATCCGCCACTTTGTCTGATATAGAAAAGCTCGCCCTCTTCCGCCGTGCCCGAGAGGCCGTTCCGGAGGGGATGCTGCTCATTGCAGGAACCGGCTCCAACTGTACCGCCCATGCCGTTGCGCTGAGCAAGGCGGCAGAGGACTGTGGCGCGGATGCCCTGTTGGTGGTTAGTCCCTATTACAACAAAGCAACTCCACAAGGACTTGTAGACCACTACACCGCCATTGCTCAGGCTGTGCATATTCCCATCATTGCCTACAATGTTCCCAGCCGGACAGGAGTGGACATTCCGGTGGAGGTGTACCGGCAGCTATCCCAAATCCCTAATATGGCCGGCGTAAAGGAGGCATCCTCTGACATCTGTAAATTCGCAAAAATTCGAAAAGTCTGCCCGGACCATTTCCGGGTTTGGTGCGGAAACGACGATCTGGCGGTGCCGGCGATTGCCTTGGGGGCAAAGGGACTGATTTCCGTAGTTTCCAACGTGGAGCCGGAAATGACCAATGCAATGGTAAGTGCCGCTCTGGATGGGGATTTTGATACTGCCTGCGCCCTTCAACTGGAGCTTCTTCCGCTGATGGAAGCTCTCTTTCAGGAAGTCAACCCCATTCCGGTAAAGGCGGCTATGGGGCTGATCGGCTTCGACTGCGGCACCTGCCGCCTGCCGTTGAGTGCCCCTTCCAAAGAGACATTAAATATGTTGAGGGAGCGTTTATAAAATATTACCGGGGACCCAAAGGCCCCCGGCAGGTAGCTTTATTTCAGAATCGCCTTGTGGAATATCTTCTTGCCCTTGCGGATCTTCACGCCCTGGGCCAGCATTTCCTTTGTGACAGTAAAGGTGGGCGCCGGGACCTTCTCGTCGTTCACGAGTACGCCGCCCTGCTGTACCAGGGTCCGGGCTTCCTTGTTGGAGGAAGCCAGCTTACAGGCCACCATCAGGCTGAGGATGCCGATCTGACCGTCGGTCAGCTGCTCTTCGCTGATTTCGGTGGTAGGAAGATTGGCATCGTCTCCGCCGCCGACAAACAGCGCCTTGGCCGAAGCCTGGGCCTTCTGGGCCTCCTCCTCGCCATGGACCAGCTTGGTCAGCTCAAAGGCCAAAATCTCCTTGGCTTCGTTGATTTTGGAATCCTTCCAGGTATCCATTTCGTCGATCTGCTCCAGGGGCAGGAAGGTCAGCATCCGGATACACTTCATCACATCGGCATCGTCTACATTTCGCCAGTACTGGTAGAATTCGTAGGGGCTGGTCTTGCTGGGATCCAGCCAAACGGCACCCTTAGCAGTTTTTCCCATCTTCTTGCCTTCGGAATTCAGCAGAAGCGTAATGGTCATAGCATGGGCATCCTTGCCCAGCTTCCGGCGAATGAGCTCGGTACCGCCCAACATATTGCTCCACTGGTCGTTGCCGCCGAACTGCATATTGCAGCCGTAGTGCTGGTACAGGTAGTAGAAATCGTAGGACTGCATGGGCATATAGTTGAATTCCAGGAAACTCAGGCCCTTCTCCATCCGCTGCTTAAAGCACTCGGCACGGAGCATATTGTTTACGGAGAAGCAGGCACCGATGTCCCGGATAAAATCAATATAGTTCAGGTTCAGCAGCCAGTCCGCATTGTTGACCATCTGGGCCTTGCCCTCGCCAAACTCGATAAACCGCTCCATCTGCTTTTTAAAGCAGGCACAGTTATGGTCGATGGTCTCCTTAGTCATCATACTGCGCATATCAGTCCGGCCGGAGGGATCACCGATCATGGCCGTACCGCCGCCAATCAGGGCGATAGGTTTATTTCCGGCCATCTGCAGCCGCTTCATAAGGCACAGAGCCATAAAGTGGCCGACATGCAAAGAATCCGCCGTAGGGTCGAAGCCAATATAGAAGGTAGCCTTGCCATTGTCTACCATTTCTCGGATCTCTTCTTCGTTGGTTACCTGGGCGATCAGGCCACGGGCAACCAGTTCATCATAAACTTTCATTTGCTTTCCTCCATAAAAATAAACGCCCTCTGCCACATTGGACAGAGGGCGAAAAATTTCGCGGTACCACCTCAGTTTGGAGAACCCTCACGGCGTTCTCCCTCACGCCGTCAAATGGGCGGCCTTCGCTGTATCGGGCGTACCCGTCCTCCCCTACTTGCGTTCAGGGTGGCCACTCCGGGAGGTATTTTCCGCACCGACCTTTGCTGCCTTGCACCAACCGGCAGCTCTCTGAAAAAGGGACTCCATGCGTACTTGTTCCCATCACTGTGTTGTTGGGGGTATTCTAGCAAAAGAAACAGCCTTTGTCAAGAGCTTTCTGTAACCAGCATTTCTTCTGCACTTTTTAAAGTGGTTTCCGTGATGTGCGTGCCGCCGATGATTCGGGCCAGCTCCTGCTTCCGGCCTTCCCGGTTCAGGGGGGTTACCGTAGTAAAGGTACGTCCGTTCCGCTCTGCCTTGGAAATCAGCATATGGTTGTCTGCCAATGCTGCCATTTGGGGCAGATGGGTCACACAGAGAACCTGCTTGTGCCGCGCCAGGGACCGCAGTTTTTCCGCGATCCGCTGGGCTGCCCGGCCGGAAACGCCGGTATCTACTTCGTCGAAAATAAGTGTCCCAACCTGATCCTTTTCCGCCAGTACATTTTTCATAGACAGCATAATCCGGGCCAGCTCACCACCGGAGGCCACCTTACTCAGGGGCTTCAGGTCCTCGCCTATATTGGCAGAGAGATAAAAGGCTACGGCGTCCGCACCGTTTTCCGTCAGCTCCGTTTCCCGGAACCTGCAGGCAAATTGTACCTTTGGCATATCCAGCTGGCTGAGCTCTGTCAGAATTTTTCGGGACATGATCTCTGCATTTTCCTGCCGGTTCTTCCGCAGGGTCAGAGCTGCATCCCAGGCGGCTTTCTCCTTCTGGGCCAGCTGCTTTTTCATCTGCTCTACCCGGTCGTCCGCAAATTCAATTTCATCCAATTCTTTTTGCGCTTTATCCAGGTATTCCAAAATTTCCCGGCAATCCGTTCCGTATTTTCGGCGGAGCCGGTGGATTACATCCAGCCTGGACTCAATAGCTTCCAGTTCATCGGCAGAATAGCTCAAATCGTCCCGTGCATCCCGCACCTCATCTGCAATATCCTGGACCTGATACTTTAAATCCGTCAGACGCTCCTGAAAGGCGGAATAGTCATCACTGTACCGGGCAATTCTGGACAGCGCATAGGCGGCCTGGGCCAAAAGCGCTGCGGCGCCATCACTTTCGTCCCCGCCCAAAAGCGCCTCGGTAGCCTCATCCAGGCCCTGAGACAATTTTTCGGAATTTTGCAGCAGCTTCCGGCGCTGTTCCAGCTCTTCATCCTCTCCGGGCTGTAATTCTGCTTTTTCGATTTCTGCAATCTGGTATTTCAGGGTTTCCATCCGGCGGAGCTTTTCACTTTCGTCCATGCTCATTCGGTCGATTTCCCGACGAAGCTTGGAAACGGCAATATACTTGCCCTGATAGTCCATGCGTAAGGCTTCGTTGTCAGCAAAGGCATCCAGGAATCTCAGGTGATTTTCTTCATCAAACAAGGATGCAGAATCATGCTGGCCGTGGATATTGATAAGCTGAATGCCCAGCTTGCGCAAAATACTGACGGAAACCAAGCTGCCATTCACCCGGCAGACATTTTTTCCATCCAAGAAAATATCCCGCTGAATAACTGTCTCCGGATCGTATTCCACTCCGTTTTCCTGAAACCAGGATAATTCCGGTACCTGGGTAAACACCGCCCGGACAGAGGCTTTGTTGGTGCCGGTACGGATCATATCCCGATAGGCCCGCTCCCCCATGATTGCAGAAATGGCATCAATAACGATGGATTTACCGGCGCCTGTTTCGCCGGTGAGAACATTAAATCCCTTATTAAAGGAAATGTCCGAGCACTCGATTACCGCAATGTTTTCAATATGCAAAAGGCTCAGCAAAATGGTCGACTCCTTTTAGCGGATCACCGCTTTGATCTCCCCGCAGAAGGCGGCAGCCGCATTGCTGTCGCGCATAACCACCATAACTGTGTCGTCTCCGGCCAGGGTGCCCAGAACTACATTGATCTTCATAGCATCCAAAGCGGAGCCGGCTGCTCCGGCCATTCCGGGAAGAGTATGGATAACAATAATATTTTCCGCATAGTCAATACTGGTGACACACTCCCGGAAAATGGTATTCAGCCGATCCGTCAAGGCCGGAGGCGCATCCTTTTCGGACACACTGTAGCGGTAGGTGCCCAAGCTTGTCAGCTCTTTGACGATGCGCAGCTCTTTGATATCCCGGGAAATTGTTGCCTGGGTGCTGGTAAACCCTGCCTCCTCCAAAGCCTTGAGGAGCTGTTCCTGGGTTTCCACGTTGGTATTGGAAATGATCTCTACGATTTTGGCCTGTCGTTTGGTCTTCATAGACGCTCCCTCTTACTTCTTTTGAAATTTGGCATTTACTACATCATAAAAGCTGCGGTCGCTGAGCTTTACCAGCTTGGTTTCCAGACGGGACTTGCGGATTGTTGCTACATCACCCATATTCAGCCGTAGAGCTTTCCCCCCGTCTACAGACAGGTAAGCATTCCGTCTGGCATTTTGAATCATTCGGACCGTAACCACTCGCCGGTCAGAAGCAACTACACAGCGGCTTACCATGTCATGGGCACAGATGGGCGTGATGATAATATTTCGGGCATCCGGCTCCACAATGGGCCCGCCGGCGGAAAGACTGTAAGCAGTAGAGCCGCTGGGTGTCGCCACGATCACGCCGTCGCCGCCGCAGGTCATGGCTTGTACACCGTCGCACTCTACACTGAGATAGACGATCCGGGCCACGGCCCCCTTGGTGACAACAACATCGTTTAGGCAAATATCATGGAAGATAATGTCCCTGTCCCGTTGAACGGTTACATCCAGCATCATCCGATTGTCCAACACAAAATCTCCGGAGGATAACTGTGCCAACCTGTGAAGCTCCGTGCTTTCCAGCTCCGCCATAAAGCCCATGGTACCGATATTGACACCCAAAATAGGAATGCCACGCTTGGTGGCTGCCTTGGCTGTATGCAAAATGGTGCCGTCTCCGCCAAAACAGACCACCACATCCGCATTTTGCAGCTCCCGATCCATCCTGGAAAAACGGATATCTTTTGGAAGCTCAAAGTTTTTATCAACCTCGAAGGGGAGGCATACAGCAGGACGCATTCCAGCATCCTTCAGTATCTGAACGGCGTTGCGTACCGTTACAAAATTCCGATCCCGGTAAGGATTGGGCGTCAGGAGCACATTTTTCATACATCCGCTCCTTTATCCAGCGCCAGATGTGCCTGCTCTACCACATCCACTACATCCGGCCGGATACCGGGTATGTCCGCAAGAGTTAAGTGCCCCAAAAACTCAATATTTCCCTCCGGCCCCTTTACAGGAGAGAAAGTCAAGCCCAAAATCCGGAAGCCCAGGCTGTCTGCCAGCTCTACAAAGCTCTGTAAAACTTCAATATGGGTGCTCTTTTCGCGGACCACACCTTTTTTCCCGACCTTTTCCCGACCGGCCTCAAATTGTGGCTTAATGAGACACAGAACCTGGCCTGTGGGCTTCAACAGGTTTTTAATGGCAGGCAGCACAATTTTTAGGGAGATAAAGCTGACATCTACCACAGAGAGATCCAGGGGCTCTCCCAACTGCTCCGGTGTCACATAGCGGATGTTTGTCTTCTCCATGACCACTACTCTGGGATCGGAGCGGATCTTCCAATCCAGCTGCCCGTAGCCTACATCGATGGCGAACACCTTACTGGCCCCCTGCTGCAACAGACAGTCGGTAAAACCGCCGGTAGAGGCGCCGGAATCACTGCATACGAATCCTTCCGGCTTCACGCCAAAATCCCGCAGAGCCTTTTCCAGCTTCAGGCCGCCACGGGTTACATAAGGACAGGCTGCCCCCCGGACCTCGATGGATACCGTTTCCTCGTAGGAAGTGCCAGGCTTGTCTGCCTTTTGGCCGTCCACATAGACAATGCCGCTCATAATAATTGCCTGTGCCTTGGTACGATTTTCCGCATAGCCCTGTTCCGTCAAGAGAACATCCAGACGCTTTTTTACCTTCATCCCTTCAGCACCTCCTTTGTAAATGTGACGATGGAGCCCACATCCAGTCCGCAGTGGGCATACAGCTTTTCTTGGGCACCATGGGGCACAAAGTCAGGCCCCAGGTCCATCCCATATATCTTTTTCTCCGGCTCCAATTGGCGCAACTGCCAGGCAAAGCTCTCCCGGATTCCGCTGCCGGTACAGGCTTCCTCTGCAACAATGACCGTGCCGCCAAGCTTGGGGAGAAGCTCCTCCATTGGGAAATGGTCCAGTGTCAAAAGCCTGAGAACACCGGCAGAAAGCTGCTCTTCTTCCAGAGCATCTGCTGCTTTTAATACTTGGTTTATGAAGGTCCCATAGGTGACAAAGGTCACATCCGTCCCTTCCCGGTGGAAGAAAACACTTCCCTCCGGCCGAATATTTGCCGGGTCCCAGGCAGAGGAACTCCATTCCCCTTCCCCGCCCCTGGGATAACGAACGGCCACCGGCCCATTGTATTGTTCCATAGCCCAGCATAGCATTTCCTTCTGCTCTATCAGGCTGGCCGGAGCCAAAATCTTCATGCCCGGCATCTGCCGCAGAAAGCCTACATCAAACACGCCATGGTGGGTGGGACCATCGTCCCCTACCAGGCCCGCCCGGTCAATGGCCAACACCACATGAAGGTGCAATAACGCTACATCCTGCATCAGTTGATCGTAAGAGCGCTGCAGGAATGTGGAATAAAGGGCCACCACCGGGACCATTCCCTGCTTGGCAAGGCCCCCCGCCATAGATACGGCGTGTTCTTCTGCAATCCCCACATCGAAGGTCCGATCCGGAAAACGCTTCATAAATTCTGTCAGTCCGGTTCCGGAGGACATGGCTGCCGTTATGGCGCAAACACGCTTATCCGTTTGTGCGGTTTCCACCAGGGCCTGACCGAAGGAATCAGAAAAGGTGGGGACCTTGCTGCCCAGGCTTTTCCCGGTGACCGGATCAAATTTGCCGATGCCATGGAACCTGGTGGGGTCCTCCTGTGCAGGGGGGTATCCGCAGCCTTTTTTGGTAATAACATGTACCAGCACCGGTTCCCGCATTTCCTTTGCGGATTTTAAAAGTGCTATGATCCCGGGTAAATCATGACCGTCTGCTGGGCCAAGGTAGGTAATGCCCATATTTTCAAACAGCGTTCCCGGCATGATCATCCGCTTCAACCGATTTTTTACCTTGCTGGTAAACTGATAGACCCCGTTTCCGCCGGGAAGCTTTTTCAGAATGGTCCGGTAATATCGCTTGGCGTGGAGGTAATTCTGGCTGGACCGAACCTTTGCCAAATGTCGAGACAAGCCGCCAATGCTTTTACTGATGGACATTTCATTGTCGTTGAGAACTACCACCATAGGCTCCCGGCTGACAGCCAAATCATTCAGTGCCTCGTAAATCATACCTCCGGTGGCGGCACCATCTCCTACAAGGGCTATCACATCGTAGTCCTGATTCAAAAGTGTCCTGGCCCGGGCCATTCCCAGGGCGATGGATACAGAGCTGGAAGCATGACCTGCAACAAAAGCATCGCTCTCGCTTTCAGCGGGCTTTGGAAATCCGGAGATACCACCGTATTGCCGTAAACCGGCAAATTCCGCCTGGCGTCCTGTCAGCAGCTTATGGACATAAGACTGATGACCAACATCAAAAACCAGGCGGTCCTTCTGCGTATTATATACCGTTTCAATGGCGACTGACAGCTCTACCACACCTAGATTTCCTGCCAGGTGACCACCGGTCCTGGATACATTTTCTATCAGGAATTCACGAATTTCCCGGCAAAGACATGCCCGCTGAGGGTCTGTCAAACGCAGCAGATCATTTTGGCAGCGAATATCCTGTAAAATTCCCACAGTATTATCAACTCGTCTTTCTTTTTTTCTTCTTACGCAGCCATTGCCCGCAGCTCTTAAAGGCGGCCAGAATTTTCCCCACCAGATATACAATATCCGTGCAGGATCGAATGGCTACATTTTTCCCCACGGCTTTGCCGCCGACAGTCAGGCCCGCCACCAGTGCGGACATACCCAGAGTTACAAGCTGGGGCCAGGAAAAAGAGCTCTTAGCCAGTACGCGGGCTGCAATGGATGCCGAGGCCGCACCGGAAACAACGCCGCAGATGTCGCCCACTACATCATTACAGATGGAGCTGACCTTTCCGGCATTGCGCAAAAGCATAATCGCCTCCCTGGCACCGGGGACCCGGCGGGAAGCCATGGAATGAAAGGGCTTTTCGTCTGCCGATGTAACGGCAACGCCCACAATATCAAATACGATGCCAACGGCAACAATAGCCAGCAAAATCAGGAAGGCCGCAAAAATACCAGAGCGCGACATAACTTCATCGGATAAAAAGCTAATGGAAGCAGAAACAATGATCGTAATCAAAAAAATCGTCAGTGCCCATTTAGCGGCTTTTTTCTGCTCCAGTTTTGCACTGTCCGGTTCCGTTTTTGACACAAGAATTCTCCTTATGGATAGAATAAAAAGCGGCAGCAGGCGGGATAAATCTTACGGCTTAGGTCGGGTTGGATTTCCCCGGCGGGAACCTGCCGTTGCCAGACAGGCCGTTTCCATTTAATCCCACCGTATAGGCGTTGCCAACCTATCTACCCGATTGCCACTGAGTCCGTACTGCAATCCCCCGCCTGCCCCGTTAGGACAGCCTAGGTGTTTTCCACCGCAGCGAACGCCGTAGTCTTAGCCTCTTTTGCAAATATGGTTTCCAGAAGCGATTTCGGTAACTGCTATGGCCATAGCAGCTGACCTCCTGTTCTTCTTTCCCAGCATATTCACTCAAGGCAGGCTACGCTGCACGCAGCAACACGATTCTGTGCACTGCCTTGCAGGTTCATATCCTGGTTCGTACGCGATCGGGCCCCAACGCGGGGTTCATGTCGTCGTCGCACAAGACCAGGTCTCCACGGAAAACGGGTCGTATGCCCCATGCCATTGGAGCGCGCCCGGAATCCTTAACCCCCAGCATCCACCCTAAACTGGGCGTAAAAAGCAGACACCAGGGACTTCACCGATGTGCCCTTCAAAGGATTTTTAGGCCCTTCCTGGAAAACGGCATCGCTGACTAGAATACTGCACCGCTGGGAAGTATTATAACATAGGAATGGTGAATATACAAGCATCATTTGAATTTCTGTATATTTTTCACAGTTTATGCGTTCCGTTTCCGGCATTTTGAGGGGCTGGGTCCAGAAACCATTCCTGGATAATATCCCGATGTGTTACGGCAATCTCCAGTTTTTCAGCTTCCTCCGGCGTAAAGAAGCGCAGTTCCCGGGATTCTTTGCTGATGTGGAGAATTGGTTCCCGATCGAATTCGTAGCCATACAAAACGATTACCATCCGCCAGACACTGCCATCCTGATAGGCTGCAATCCGGCCGGGATCATCGTAAACCTTCAGCTTTTGAAAAGCCCCGGGCGGGATCCGAAGGCCCAGTTCCTCGAAGACCTCTCGGGCAAGGGCCTGCCGTCCGGTTTCCTGTTTTTTGGCGCCGCCGCCAATCAGCCCCCAGACATCTGCGTCCCGGCGGCGCTCCAGTAAGAGTTTCCCTCCGTAAGTTAGCATTGCGTTGGCACCCAGATGAGCTTTTTGCGTTGTTTTAGGTGCGTCTTTCGGGTCACCACAGTAAAATGTAACGATAGGCATAGGCTTTTCCTCCTTTCCCCCAGTATACATCAAACAGAGCGGGAAGTAAATCAAAAGTCCTTTCGCAGCAGCAACCAGGCATGACTTTGAATGCAATATTTCAGTTCGATCCGACAGGTCAGGTTTCCGATTTTTCCGAAGCAATCAAAAACTTGTGATTCCCTTCCTGCAGTGCACAATTTTTTTGCGGCAATGACTTCTTGAATGTCCACTCGCAGGCGTTGCCCACTGCCTTCCAGCTGCAGGCGCAGGGGCCGCATGGTTCCATCCGATTCCCATAAAGCAATCACAGCCACGGTCCGGACCAGTTGTTCCATATCAGTGTCCTCCTTTTTATTGCTATTTTAGCACATTTGTTCTAATTAAGCAATGGAAAAATTAGGTTGCTTGTGAGGATTCCTTCTGGTATAATGATGAAAAAAGAGAGGCGGCTTCCCAATGCTGAAATATCCCTGCCTGGTGCTGGATCACGACGATACCGTTGTACAAAGTGAGCTTACTGTTAATTTCCCATATTTTTTGACTACCTTAAAAACTATGCGGCCCGGGCAGACCGTTACGCCCGAGGAATACGCTGATGGCTGTTTTCGACTTGGCTTTGCAAATATGTGCCGCCAGCGTTTCCATTTTTCGGAGCAGGAGGTATTGGAGGAATACCTGGGCTGGAAGGAATATGTGAAAACCCATATTCCCGCTCCTTTTCCCGGCGTCGATCGGATTATCCGGCGTCAAAAGGAGTCAGGTGGGAAAATCTTTGTGGTGTCTCATTCCTGTAACGAAAACATTACCCGGGACTATCGGGAAAATTTTGGCATCCTGCCGGATGAAATTTTTGGGTGGGATCTGCCGGAAGAAAAGCGAAAGCCCAGTGACTATGCCCTCACTGCCATTATGGAAAAGTACGGCTTTGCATCCCGGGAAATGCTGATGGTAGATGATATGCTTCTGGGCTGTTCCATGGCCCGAAAGCAGAACGTACCTGTAGCCTTTGCTGCCTGGGGGCGGCAGAACTGCCCCGGGATTCTCCGGGAAATGCGAGAGGTTTGTGATTACAGCTTCGATACCCCTGCCCAGCTGGAAGCCTTCCTCTTTGCGGAAAATTAGTTGTTTACACATCTTGACAGAGCTGGTATAATACATAATAGGTTTGTATGCAGGAGGTGAGCAATCTGGAAAAGGAAAGCATTAAAGTCATGGCCCGGAATCGGGAGGCCTACCACGAATACTTTGTAGAGGAAGAGCTGGAGGCCGGGATTGAACTGTGCGGGACGGAGGTCAAGTCCATCCGGGCAGGCACCCTGAACCTGAAGGACAGCTGGTGCGGCATCAAGGATGGCGAAATGATCCTCAACCAGATGCACATCTCCCCCTATGACCACGGAAATATCTTTAATAAGGATACTAAACGCCCCCGGCGGCTGTTGCTCCACAAGCGGGAGATCATGCGGCTGTTCGGTAAAGTCAAACAGGACGGGTATTCCCTGATTCCGCTGTCTGTTTACTTTAAGGGCAGCCGGGTAAAGGTCAAAATTGGGCTGTGCAAGGGCAAAAAGCTATACGACAAACGGGCTTCCGCTGCGGAGCGGGATGCCAAGCGTCAAATTGAACGTGCTATGAAGGAGCGATAAATCAATGAATCCTACTTTTAAGATTACCATGGAAAACGGCGGTGTCATCGAAGGGGAGCTGTATCCTGAGAGGGCTCCCCAGAGCGTTTACAATTTCATCGACCTGTGCAATCACAACTACTATGACGGCCTGACTTTCCACCGGGTCATCCCCGGCTTTATGATCCAGGGCGGCGACCCTGAGGGCACCGGCATGGGCGGTCCCGGCTACTGCATCAAGGGCGAGTTCTTTTTCAACGGCGTGAAAAACGACCTGAAGCACAAGCGGGGCGTACTGAGTATGGCTCGTTCCTCTTCCCCCAACTCTGCCGGCAGCCAGTTCTTCATTATGCATGAGGATGCCAAGTACCTGGACGGCCAGTATGCCGCCTTTGGCAAGGTGACCTCCGGCATGGATGTGGTAGACGCCATTGCTTCTACCAAGACCGGCCCCAACGACCGGCCCATTGCGGAGCAGAAGATTGCATCCATCACCGTAGATACCCATGGGGAAACCTATCCGGAGCCTAAGAAGCTGCCGGACCCCTACGGTCGTTTCTGATTTTTTCTTTCCGCCTTGGGAAGGGCCTCTCCTTCCCAGGCTCCCATGGGGCCGTACTGGTTTCGACGGGGGTAGTGAGGCTGGAATAGCGGGCCGTGGCGCCTGGCCACGATAAAACGGGCAACTTTTTAAATTTAACTGACAACAACACTGTTGCTCTGGCTGCCTGATTAGGCGCCCATCCGCCCCGGAAGGTCCACGAGCCGGGCTCGGGTGTGATTTGAGTGGAGACCGTGCGTACGCAAAGCTTTGCGCGTACCATGCATTATGAAGCTACCAAATCCCGTAGGGTGTTTGTTCCCGCCGGGATGAGGGAATGTAAATAACAAACTGCGCCCGGAGAAGTTCTTTCCAAGTTGCTTTCGGACAGGGGTTCGATTCCCCTCGGCTCCACCAGATTCCCCCGCCAAACGGCGGGGGCTTTTTGTTTGCTAAGGGGGAAATCGAACCCATTCAATCAGGCTGCCAGCGGCAGCCTGGAGGCCCCCGGCTGGACGGGGGCCTCACCATAATACCGTCGATTCCCCTCGGCTCCACCATTGGACGCAAATCCGAACACGATAACCGTTTTCGGAATGGTCTTCGTCCAAACCAAAAGCCACGCCTTGCCGTAATTGGCAGGGCGTGGTCTTTTTATCGAATGGTTC
>CAKTHQ010000041.1 GCA_934565415.1 uncultured Oscillospiraceae bacterium | reverse complement strand
ACCGGCGGCGTGACCGAAACCAGCTTCAACCCCTCTGCCAAGTACCCCACCGCTTACATTGAGCGCAAGAAGATGGAGTACTCCTACAACGACGGTAACCTGTACTACTTCATGGACGGCGAGACCTACGAGCTGACCCCCATCGACGGCAGCGTTCTGGACGATTCTTTCAAGTTCGTCAAGGAAAACGACGTGTGCACCATCATGAGCTACAAGGGCAGCGTCTTCGGCGTGGAAGCTCCCAACTTTGCGGACCTGGTGGTTACCAAGACCGAGCCCGGTTTTGCAGGCAACACCGCTACCAACGTGACCAAGCCCGCTACCGTGGAGACCGGCGCTGAGATTAAGGTGCCCCTCTTCATCAACGAGGGCGACAAGATCCAGATCGACACCCGCACCGGCGAGTACCTGGGCCGCTCCAAGGCCTAAAAACCTCTTGGCTATAAAGCCGGAAAAGGAGAGTTAAAATGACGATTTCTGAAAAATCCGCCTACCTGAAGGGCCTGATGGACGGCTTGAAGCTGGACACCGAGACTAACGAAGGAAAAATGATCGCCGCCATTGTAGACCTGCTCGGCGATATGTCCAAGCGTATGGTGGACATTGAGGATACCACCATTGCCATCTCCGACGAGCTGGACGAGATCGAAGAGGATCTGGACGCCATCGAAGACTTCATCATGGATGAAGACGACGAGGACTGGGACGACGGGTACGAAGACGAGGACGAGGACTACTACGACCCCGCCGGGGACGAGGACGAAGAGCCCGTGGACGACGAGGAAGAGCCCGAGGAGGGCTTCGATTTCGGCGACGAGGACACCACCATTTACGAGGTGGAGTGCGCCTGCGGCAACATCATCGACTTCGACGAAGAGGTTCTGGAGTCCGGCAGCATCGTCTGCCCCAACTGCGGCGAGACCCTGGAATTCACCTTCGACGACGAGGTTGACGAATAAGCAATACGGATACAGCGCCGGGAGGACAAACCTTCCGGCGCTGTTTTTATAGAAAGCCCTCCCCTGCGGGAAATGTGGCTCGGCGCAGCATCCCAGGAGAGGGGTTTGGACAAAAATAAAAACGCTGCCCATGTCAGGCAGCGTATTTATCAGCCAAGGGAATCAGATGGCCCGCTCAACCTTATTGGAACGGAGGCATCTGGTACAAGCGTACACATGGCAGGGAGTTCCATTGACAACGGCCTTGACCCGCTTGACATTGGGCTTCCAGGCACGGTTGGAACGTCTGTGGGAGTGGGACACCTTAATACCAAAGGTTACGCCCTTGCCACAAAAATCACACTTCGCCATTCATTGCACCTCCCATCCGGATAATTACTTCATTACTCGCGCTAATCCAAGCGCCTGAATATAATACCAGAAACCGGAGAAAAAAGCAAGTCCTATTTTCAAAAAAATCCTGCTTTTTTCAAAATATTTTTCCTCAGGGGGAAGAAGGCAAAAACGCCCTTGCTATTCCGGCGGGCTTTGGTATAATAAGAGGGTATGTCAATCCGGAAAGGAGAGAGGGACAATGGGGGAATACAATGTAACCCTCCCTGCAATCGAAAAGCAGTTTCAGATGGAGGTTATCTACGCCTCTACAGATTATAAAAACATCCGCCTGACGGTGGAGGATGTGGCCCGGCCCGGCCTGAGCCTGGCGGGATACTTCGACCATTTTGAGCCCCGGCGCTTACAGGTCCTGGGCAATATGGAGTGGAGCTACTTAAATAAAAAGGCTCCCCAGGAGCGGCTGGTGATTTTCGACCGGCTTCTGGCCTATAAGATTCCGGCCCTGCTCATCTGCCGGAACCTGCCGGTGGATGCAGAGTGCCTGGCTATGGCAAAGAAGCACAATATTTCCATCCTCCGCACCGGGGAGGCTACCTCCGCCTTCTGCTCCAATCTGATTGCCTATCTGCGGGCGGAGCTGGCGCCGGTGATTACCCGGCATGGCGTCCTCATGGAGGTTTACGGCGAGGGCCTGCTCCTTACCGGCGAAAGCGGCATCGGCAAAAGCGAGGCTGCCCTGGAGCTATTGAAGCGGGGCCATCGGCTCATTGCGGACGACGCAGTGGACATCCGGAAGGTGAATGCCAACTCTCTGGTGGGCTCCGCCCCGGAGCTCATCCGCAATTATATCGAATTGCGGGGCATCGGCATTGTCAACGTGGCCAAGCTCTTCGGCATGGGCTCCGTCCGGTCCAAAAAGTCCATCGACCTGGTGGTGAACATCGTGCCCTGGAATAACCAGGATGCCTACGACCGGCTGGGCCTGGAGGAGCAGTACATGGAAATTCTGGGGGTAAAAATCCCTATGAATACCATCCCCATTACCCCCGGGCGGAACCTGGCGGTGATTCTGGAGGTGGCCGCCATCAATGTCCGTCAGCGGAAGCTGGGCTATAACGCCGCCCAGGAGTTTACGGACCAGATCAACCGGCACTTTGCGGAAATGGAAGGGACCAATCCATGAAGGAATTGACCATCGGCCCCAACGATGCGGGTCAGCGCCTGGACCGGTTCCTGGCCAAGGCGGTGCCCCTGCTTCCCGCCTCCCTGGCCCAGAAGTATATCCGGCTGAAGCGGATCAAGCGCAACGGCGGCCGGGCCCAGCGGGACACCCGGCTGGAAAACGGGGATATGTTGCAGCTATATATTAACGACGAATTCTTCGATACTCCCCGGGAGGACAACGCCTACCTGACGGTGGCCGCCCCCAAGCTGAATATCGTCTACGAGGACGAGAGTATTCTGCTGGTAGACAAGCGCCCCGGCCTGGCGGTGCACCCCCACGACGGAGCGGAGTACGGCCGGACCCTCATCGATCAGATTCAGTCTTACCTCTATCAGAAGCACGAATGGCGGCCCAGGGAGGAGCACGCCTTTACCCCGGCTTTGTGCAACCGCATCGACCGGAATACCGGCGGCATCGTCATCGCCGCCAAGACGGCGGAGGCCCTGCGGGTGATGAACCAGAAGATCAAGGACCGGGAGTTGGACAAGCGGTACCTGGCCATTGTAGAGGGTACTCCTAAGCCCAGAGAGGGGAGCTTAAAAGGGTTCCTCTTTAAGGACGCGGTAAAGAACCGGGTATTTGTAACGGACAGCCCCAAGCCCGGGTCCAAGACCTGCCAGACCAATTACAAGGTATTGGACAGCCGGAACGGCCTATCCCTGGTGGAGTGCGAGCTGATTACCGGCCGGACCCATCAAATTCGGGCCCAGTTTGCCCACGCCGGGCACCCCCTTTTGGGGGACGGCAAATATGGCAAGCTGGATAAGCGCTACGACAGGACCTATCAGGCCCTGTATTCCTACAAGCTGACCTTCCGGTTTACCACCGAGGCCGGGAGTCTTGAAAATTTGAACGGTAAATCCTTCCGGGTGGAAAAGGTGGACTTTGTAGAAGAATACTTCCCGGGATTTCAGATTGGAGGCAAACAATGACCCTGTTTATTACCAGCAGTCCCTTTGAAGCAGATACAGGCCGCCGCAGGTTCTGGGAGAAAAACGGCTTTGCGGAGCGCCTGCGCCAAAGCTTACCGGAGACGCCCAGAGTGAGCTTTGTGGCGGCGGACCCGGAGGATCACGAGTTTATCTGCCGCTGCGGCGGAGACGCATTCTGCGCCCTGTGCGACGCAGGTATTTTCCCGGAGAGCTATGCAGTCCTGGATGGGACCAATGAAGAGGACGCGGCGGAGATTGTTTCCATGAGTGACCTGCTGATCTTCTCCGGCGGCCATGTGCCTACCCAGGCGGCATTCTTTGAAAGAATCGGGCTGGATGTGCTTTTGCAGGACTACCCCGGGGTGATTTTGGGCATGAGCGCCGGGTCCATGAATATGGCAAAAACCGTCTACGCCCAGCCTGAGGAGCCGGGGGAGGCGGTGGACCCGGAATACCAAAGATTTTTTGAGGGACTGGATTTGACGGAAGTGAACATCCTGCCCCACTTTGATCAGTGGAAGGACAAGACCCTGGACGGGCTGAAACTGCTGGAGGAAATCACCCTGCCGGATAGTATTGGCCGCTGCTTCTTTGTACTGAACGACGGCAGCTACTTCTACCAGGATGAGGAGACGCTGCTCCTCTGCGGCGAAAGCTGGCTGGCCCGGGACGGGAAGCTGATCCCCTTTACAAAAGACGGGGATACCTACGATATGTCGGATTTTGAATAAAGCAAAAGGACCGCGGCTTTGGAGGCCGCGGTCCTTTTAAAATGATCCTATCAGGCAGAAACATTTGAAATCTTCGGCAGGGCCTTTCCCATGGCGTAGTACACGCTGAACAGGGCAAACAGCATCAGGTTGTGGCCGATCATGCAGCCCCAGGCAGAGACCAGGCCCAGGCCCAAAAGCTTGGTGCATACAAAGGTGCCTAAAATCCGAATGCCCCACATCCCGGCGATGTTGAAAACAAAGGGGGCTTTGGTCTGTCCGGTGCCCTGCATCAGGCCTTCCAATACGATGGGCACCCCGTAGAAGGGCTCCGAGATGGCCACCATTCGCAGCACCGTGGCGCCCAGGGAGGCAACCTGTGGGTCCTGGGTAAAGAGCCCCACCAGCTGGGGAGCAAAGAGGAACAATAGCCCGCCGGATACCACCATCAGGCCCACTTCCAGGGGCAGGAAGGTACCGGCCAGGCTGTGGAGCTTCTTTTCGTCCCTGGCGCCCAGGGCATTTCCGGCCAACGTGGCGGCGGCGGTCTGCATTCCCCAGCCGGGGATATAGAACAGGGACTCCACCGTATTGGCGATGGTATGGGCGGCGGCGGATACATCCCCCAAAGCGTTAATCATAGAGGCGAAGGCCACATAGCCCAGGGAGGTGCCGAAGCGCTGGAGCATATTGGGGAAAGCGACTTTCAAACAGGGCTTCAGCACCTGGCCGTCCGGCAGGAACCGCTGGCCCCTGGGGGAGATGTCGCCGTGCTTCCACAGCCGCAGGGTAATGGCAATGCCGCCGTAGGTATAGGCAACGGCAGAGGCAGCGGCGGCGCCGTTGATGCCCCATCCGGCGCCCCATACGGGAAGCGTCATGCCCAGCAGGGAAACGGTGCGGGAGGGGTAGATGAACAGGAAGTTCAAAAAGATGTTGATGAGATTGACCTTCAGCCCCACCTTCATAGGGGCCTGGGTATCGCCCACGGCCCGGAGCACCGTGGCAAACAGAATGCTGGCGGTGCGGAAGAGCATGGGAATATAAAGGATGCGGAAATACATAGCGGCGCTGTCCCGGATGCTGGGGTCTACCTGCATCCAGGAGACAATGTTGTCGCTTAATAGGGTAGTGACGGCGGTGAGGAACAGCCCCAGCACCAGGGCGGCCATGCAGGACTGGGCCGCCGCCCGCCTGGCCCGGTCAAAGTCTCCGGCCCCTACCGCCTGGGAGATATAGGCCAGGAAGCCTACGCCTACGGCAGACACGGTGCTGCCAATGAGCCAGGCTACGGTGCCGGTGGCGCCGACGGCCGCGGTGGCCTGGGTGCCCAGGGTGCCGACCATGCCGGTGTCGATGTATTGCACCGTGGTCTGCATCAGCTCTTCCAGCATGGTGGGCCAGGCCAGGGCAAAAATAACGGACAGCGTCTGCCTGTCCAGGGGTTCCTTTTTCATATTTGCTCCCTTAAAAACTTCCTCCCGCCCTTCGGCGGGAGGAAGAAGTGTTTATCTTGCCCGGGTGGCGATCTCCTGCTTGACCTTGGCGATGAAGTCGCTGAGGTTCATAACGGTGGTCTCGTCGGTGTCCCGGTTCCGGACGGAGATGGTGCCCTCCTCGGCTTCCTTGGCGCCCAGAATCAGCATATAGGGCGCCCGGTCGATCTGGCGGGCTTCCCGGATCTTGTAGCCGATCTTTTCGCTGCGCTCGTCCAGCTGGGTGCGGATGTTGGCATCCTCCAGAGCCTGGTTGACCTTTTGGGCGTAGTCCATGGTCTTTTCGGACACGGGCAGGACCTTCACCTGCAGGGGAGCCAGCCATACGGGGAACTTGCCCTTGGTCTCTTCGATCATATAGGCCATGAACCGGTCCAGAGAGCCCAGGATGGCCCGGTGCAGCACCACGGGGGTCTGCTCGGCGCCGTTGGAGTCCACATACTTCAGGTCAAACTTGGCAGGCAGGCAGAAGTCCAGCTGGCAGGTAGACAGGGTGTACTCTGCGCCCACGGCGGGCTTCACGTTTACATCCAGCTTGGGGCCGTAGAAGGCAGCCTCGCCGATTTCCTCGGTGAAGTCGATGCCCAGCTCGGTGAGCACCTCCCGCAGGGCGGACTCGGCCTTTTCCCACATGGCATCGTCGGGATGGTACTTGACCTTATCCTCCGGGTCCCGCAGGGACAGGACGCAGCGGTATTCGGTAATGCCGAAGTCCTTGTAAACATCCCGGATGAGGCCTACCACCCGGGCCACCTCGTCCTTGATCTGGTCGGGGGTGACGAACAGGTGGGCGTCGTTCTGGCAGAAGTGACGGCCGCGCTCGATGCCCTTCAGGGTGCCGCTGGACTCATACCGGAAGTCGTGGGCGATTTCGCCGATCCGGATGGGCAGCTCCCGGTAGGAGTGGGGACGGTTGGCGTAGATCATCATGTGGTGGGGGCAGTTCATGGGGCGGAGCACAAAGCTCTCGCCGTCCACTTCCATGGCGGGGAACATATTGTCCTTGTAGTGTGCCCAGTGGCCACTGGTCTGGTACAGGGCCACGGTGCCCACGCAGGGGGTCATAACGTGCTGATAGCCCAGCTTCCGTTCCTTTTCCTTAATATAGTTTTCCAGCTCCTGCCAGACCGTGTAGCCTCTGGGCAGGAACATGGGCAGGCCCCGGCCCACCAGCTCGTCGGTCATAAACAGGCCCATTTCCTTGCCGATCTTCCGGTGGTCTCTGGCCTTGGCCTCTTCCTGCTGCTTGATATACTCGTCCAGCTCCTCCTGGGAGAAGAAGGCCACGCCGTTGATCCGGGTGAGCATCTTGTTGTTGGCGTCGTTCTTCCAGTAGGCACCACTCTGCTGGGTAATCTTAAAGGCCTTCAGGCCCTTGGTATAGGTCAGGTGGGGGCCGACGCACATATCAATGTAGTCGCCCTGCTGATAGAAGCTGATGACGGCATCCTCGGGCAGGTCACCGATGTGCTCTTCCTTATACTTGGCGTGCCGGTCATGCATGAGCTTAACGGCCTCGTCTCTGGGCAGGATGAAGGGCTTGATGGGCAGGTTGGCCTTGACGATTTTCTTCATCTCTTTTTCGATGGCTTCCAGATCCTCGTCGGTCAGCTTCTTGTCGCCGAAGTCCACATCGTAGTAGAAGCCCTTCTCGGTGGCGGGGCCATAGGCAAAGTCCGCATCGGGGTACAGGTGCTGGATGGCCTGGGCCATGATGTGGGCGGCAGTATGCCGCAGAACATGAAGCGCCTCCTCGGGAGGGCACTCGGCAACGGTACCGTCTTTGTAAATGATTTTCATAGGGTTTGTCTCCTTTTCGAGTGTAGGGATGCAAAAAGGCACCCCTGGATTTCCAAGGGTGCCTGATAAAAGCACGGTTCCACCTTGACTTTTCACTCATAGCCCACTGTCGCAGGGCAAAGACGCGGCGTGCTTGCGCCAAATGGCTTTCTCACACGCGGCTCAGAAGCGGTCTCCTCCGGCACCCAACGGCAGGCTCTCAGCACACGGCCTGCCTCTCTGAGATGGGATCAAACGGATTCGGTCTTCCTCAACGCTGCTCTTAGGAGTATAGCACTTTTTTGGGAAAGATGCAATAGGTATTTTAGACAATTGCAGGGGCAAATAATCGGTGGTTTTGGAGGGGTTACTTCCGCCCCCGTCTTCCGTACAGCTTGGCAAGGCCGCCTTCGCTGGTTTCCCGGAAACGCCTGTTCAGGTTGACGCCGGTTTCGTGCATGGCCCGGCAGACCATGTCGTAGCTGATGTTCCGGGAACCGGTGAGGAAATAGCTCAGGTTGCAGGCGTTCATGGCCCGCATGGCAGCCACGGCGTTCCGCTCGATGCAGGGGATCTGCACCAGGCCGCAGATGGGGTCGCAGGTCAGGCCTAAGTGGTGCTCCATAGCTACCTCCGCGGCGTACTCCACCTGGTCCAGGTCCTGGCCGTAGAGTTCGGCCAGGGCGGCGGCGGCCATGGAGCAGGCGGTGCCGATTTCCGCCTGGCAGCCGCATTCGGCGCCGGAGATGGAGGCGTTGCTCTTGGTCAGGTTGCCGATGATGCCGGCGGTGGCCAGCCCCCGGCAGATGGTCTCGTCGGAATAGCCTTTGGTATCCTGGACGTATTTGAGCACAGCCGGCAGCACCCCGCAGGCCCCGCAGGTGGGGGCGGTGACGATGGTGCCGTTGTCCGCGTTCTGCTCGGCCACGGCATAGGCATAGGCGGCAATTTCCTGGAATTCCCGCAGAGCCGGGGCATCGCAGCCGCCGGTTTTGTGGTACAGGTAACTGGCCTTCCGCTGGACGTTCAGGCCTCCCGGCAGGGTGCCGGTGGCGTTCAAACCGTCCTCAATGGACTGCTTCATAACCTGCCATACTTCCAATAGGAAGTCCCAGATGTCCGGCCCTTCGTTCAGCTCCACATAGTCGCTGAGGGTGGAAATATAGCGCCACTTGCAGAAATCCGCAATTTCGGCAAAGGAATGCTCAATGTAAACCTCCTCCGTAGGGTCTTCCTCCCGGCCGGGGATGCGGATGTCCCCGCCGCCGATGGACTCCACCCGCAGGCGGTTGATTTCTGTACCGTCCTTCAGGGCGATAAAGTCCAGGGTGTTGGGGTGGGAATCCGGCAGCTCCTCGTCGGAAAAAACGATCTTGGTGGGCAGGGGCGCCAGGGTCTCCCGCAGCACCCTATCGGTGCCGTGGCCTACGCCGGTTTTGCTCAGGGAGCCGTAGAGGATCACCCGAAACCCGTCCGCCTGGGGGTTCTCCTGCCGGAAAAGCCTGGCCGCCCGCTCCGGCCCCATGGTATGGGAGGAAGAGGGGCCCTTGCCGATCTTATAAATTTCTCGAATGGATTTCATGGTGTGTCCTCCTGGGTGTGTTTTCTCCACTATACCAGAAAACGGCATAAAAAACAATGGGGGGAAACAAAAACCGGACCGCCCGAAAGCGGTCCGGAAATATGGCTTCTTAGTAGGCAACGCCCCAGTAGATCATCTTGCTGGCGGGCTTGCCGCAGCAGGCGCAGGTGTCGCCCAGGTGCTCCTGCTTAAAGGGAATGCAGCGGGAGGACATTCCGGCTGCTTCCTTCATCTTCAGCTCGCATTCCAGGCTGCCGCACCACATGGTCTTGATGAAGCCGCCGTTCTTCTCCTGCAGCTCCTTGGCCTCTTCCAGGGAATGGGCCTCGTAGATGTGGTCTTCCAGGTTCTTCTTGGCCCGGTCGTACATTCCCTGGTGCACCAGCTGTAGCTGCTCGGCAACGGCGGACTCCAGGTCCTCCAGCTTGCAGGTGACCTTTTCCCGGTCGGTCCGGCGGACCAGGACGCACTGGTCGTTTTCCAGGTCCCGGGGGCCGCACTCTACCCGCAGGGGCACGCCCTTCATTTCGTACTCGGCGCATTTCCAGCCCATGGAGTTGTCGGAATCATCCACCTTTACCCGGAAGCCGGCCTTTTCCAGCCGGGCCTTCAGATTGTCGGCAGCTTCCAGAACGCCGGGCTTATGCTGGGCAACGGGCAGGATGACCACCTGGATGGGGGCGATCTTGGGGGGCAGCACCAGGCCGTTGTTGTCGCCGTGGGTCATGATGATGCCGCCGATGAGCCGGGTGGAAACGCCCCAGGAGGTCTGGAAGGGGCTGACCCGCTGGTTGTTCTTGTCGGTAAAGGTGATGTCGAAGGCCTTGGCAAAGCCGTCGCCAAAGTAGTGGGAGGTACCGGCCTGCAGGGCCTTCCGGTCGTGCATCATGCACTCGATGGTGTAGGTGGCCTCGGCGCCGTTGAACTTCTCCTTATCGGTCTTCTGGCCCCGGGTCACGGGCATAGCCAGCACGTTTTCGCAGAAGTCGGCGTACAGGTTCAGCATCTGCTCGGTAAAGGCCTGGGCCTCCTCGGCAGTGGCGTGCATGGTGTGGCCCTCCTGCCACAGGAACTCCCGGTGCCGCAGGAAGGGGCGGGAGGTCTTCTCCCAGCGCAGAACGCTGCACCACTGGTTGTACTTCATGGGCAGGTCCCGGTGGGACTGAATGACCTGGGCGAAGTGGTCGCAGAACAGGGTCTCGGAAGTGGGCCGGATGCACAGCCGCTCTTCCAGTTTCTCGTTGCCGCCCATGGTAACCCAGGCGCACTCGGGAGCGAAGCCCTCTACATGGTCCTTTTCCTTCTGCAGCAGGCTTTCGGGGATCAGCATGGGCATATATACGTTCTGTACGCCCACTTTTTTAAATTCCGCATCCATAATGTGCTGAATGTTCTCCCAGATGGCGTAGCCGTAGGGGCGGTAGATGAAAATGCCCTTTACGGAAGAGTAATCGATGAGCTGCGCCTTTTTGCACACATCGGTGTACCACTGGGCAAAATCCACCTCCATGTCGGTGATCTGCTCTACTTTCTTATCCTTTGCCATATTTCTATAATCATCCTCTCAGGTTTTATTATGAGATTTCACTTTATTATATCACGGCTGTCAAGGGCTTGACGGAATTTCAAAAGAAAGTGTTCTCAAAAATTTAAGGAACAATTAAGCCTGGGGGCGATTGACTTTTGACCGGGATTTTCGTATGATAGCCTTGCAAAATATGGGGAAGTCCTACGGTTTTTATGTGTCCCGGGCCTCCCTTATGTTCCGTAGGAGGGAAATATATGAAGCTGAAAAGATTGGCTGCCTTTGGCGCGGCCCTTTGCCTGGCAGTGGGCCTCAATGGCTGCGGCGGGGACGAAACCGCGGTTTATGTCCAGCAGGTTAGCGCTTTGTCCGGGATTTCTTCCCAGGACCATTTTTCCGGCATGGTGGTGTCTGACAACATTACGGAGATTAAGAAGGACTCCGATAAAAGCGTCAGCAAGCTCCATGTAAAGGAAGGCCAGGATGTGAAGGAGGGGGACCCCCTCTTTACCTATGATACGGACCAGCTGCAGCTGGCCGCAGACAAGCTGGACCTGGAACGGGAGCAGCTGAATGCCAGTATGTCCGATTACGATACCCAGATCGGACAGCTGGAACGGGACCGGGATAAGGCTGCAGCCGACCGGAAGCTCCAGTATACCATCCAGATTCAGAGCCTGGAGGTCAGTAAAAAAGAAGCCGAGCTCAATATGAAAACCAAAACTGTGGAGCTGGAAAAGGCCCGGGAGCTGCTGAAAAACGCAACGGTTACTTCTCCCGTTACCGGCCGGGTCCAGGCGGTCAATGAAAACGGCACCGACAGCCAGGGCAATGCGGCGGCCTATATCGTTATCCAGCAGGCGGGCTCCTACCGGGTCAAGGGCATCATCGGCGAATTCCAGCAGAGCGCCCTGCGGGTAGGGGACAGGGTGAAGATGACCTCCCGGGTGGACAGCACGAAGACCTGGGGCGGTACCGTCAGCCTGATTGACTACGAAAATCCGGTAAAGAGCGACAGCAACGGGTACTATGGGTCCTCTACGGATGCGGTCAACGCGGCCAGCAAATACTATTTCTACATCACCCTGGATAATATCGACGGCCTGATCATGGGCCAGCATCTGTACCTGGAGCGGGATGCGGGCGTTTCCGGCAGCACCGGCGTGCCGGTAAGCAGCGCCTATATCTGCTTCAACGACGACGGCTCCAGCTATGTCTGGGCGGAAAACAGCCACGGCAAGCTGGAAAAGCGGTCCGTGACCCTGGGCCAGTACAGCGAGGAGACGGACTTTTACGATGTGACGGAGGGCCTTTCCGAGAACGACTACATTGCCTTCCCGGATGCGGACCTGTGCAAAAACGGAGCCCCTACCTCCCATACGCCGGTTATTTCCGACACGGATTCCGGGGATGGGGTCTATGACGAGGGCATGGACGGCGGTATGGTTGACGCAGGCATGGCCGACGGCGGCATGATCGATGAAGGTATGGTCGATGACGGCGCGGTTAATGACGGCGCGGTCGATGGGGACCGGCAGCCGGAGCAGACCGAAACCGCCGCTGCCGAGACAGGCCTGGAAGCGGAGCTTGAAGAAGCGGCAGAAGAGGGGTGAACCCGGTGAGTATTCTGAAACTGACAGACATCTGCAAGGACTATATGCAGGGCAAGGAGCCGGTGCGGGTGCTGAAAAATATCAACCTGGAGGTTCAGCAGGGGGAGTACATTGCCATTATGGGCCCCTCCGGCTCCGGCAAGTCCACCCTCATGAACATTATCGGCTGCCTGGATGTGCCCACCTCCGGAACCTATGAGTTGGACGGCAGAAATTTAAAGAACATGAAGGACGATGATTTGGCCGAAGTCCGGAATAAGTACATTGGCTTCGTGTTCCAGAGCTATTACCTGATGCCCAAAATGGAGGCGGTGGACAATGTGGCCCTGCCCCTGCTGTATGCCGACGTGCCCCTGAAGGAGCGCCGGGAGCGGGCGGAGGAGGCCCTGAAAATGGTGGGCCTGGAGGATCGGCTCCACTTTTTGCCAAACCAGATGTCCGGCGGCCAGTGCCAGAGAGTAGCCATTGCCCGGGCCATCGTAACAAAGCCGGCCCTGCTGCTGGCCGATGAGCCCACCGGCGCTCTGGACAGTAAGTCCGGCAAACAGGTTATGGAAATTTTCGAATCTCTGAGCGCCAGCGGCATGACCATCCTGATGATTACCCATGATGCGGATGTGGCCAAGTGGGCAAAGAAGAACTATCACATTCTGGACGGAGAGCTTCTGACCAATGCGGAAGGAGGCGTTTCCTATGAAGCTTGATTTTCTGAAAAAGCGGAAGCGGCTGCTGATAATCGTCGGCTCGGCTCTGGGCGCTGTGGGCATTACCGCGGGCATCATTGCCGGTGTGGCCGGAGCAGGGAGCAAGGCCGTGTATGTCTACCCCTACAGCATTGTGGGCATTGGCAGCTACTGGCAGGATTCCCAGCAGACCTATGGCCAGGTGCGGTCCGATAACATTCAGACCGTAAGCCTGACGGACACCATGACCGTAACCGCCGTCAATGTCAAGGTGGGGGATGTGGTCAAGAAGAATGACATTCTGATGACCTACGATTCCACCCTGTCGGAGCTGGCCCTGGAAAAAAAGCGCCTGGCGGTGGAGCAATATAAGCAGCAGCTCCAGCAGGAGAAGGACCGGCTCCAGGAAATCCTGAATTATACGCCCTACACGCCGGTGGAAAAAAAGTACACCTGGGTAGCGTCTACCGGTGAGGATGCCTTTGCGCTTCTGGGTGGGGATCAGGGCTATATTCCCCTGAATACGGACCCCACCGCCTGGACCGGTCCCATGGGCTACAGCAAGAGCGATGCCCTGATTCTCTGGGTTCGGGAGGGGGAGCAATGGGTTGTCAACGGTACGGTGTTCCAGAGTGTGGCGAATTTTCTGAGCCAGGCCAGGGCGGCCCATCCCAAAGCCGACAGCGGCGATTCTGCCGGAGAGAACGTTGAGGATTTCTATATGATTCTCAAACAGGCGGAAGGAAACAGCACCGCTGCAAAGCCCTCCGCTTACTACGGAATGCATATGTCCTACAGCGCGGAAACGGGATGGTCCATTGCTGCCTTTGATGCCTCGGGGGTTACGGACTATACCAGAACCGGCAACCCCGGATATGTGGTTTCCAGCGACGACGACGAGGATCCGGACCCCAATGCGTCCTATACGCTGGAGGAAATCCTGCAAATGAAGCAGGAGCAGCAGAAAACCATCCTGGATGTGGAGTACAAAATTAAGGTGGCGGAAGCGGAGTACAGCATCGCCCAGCGGGAAACCAAGGACGGCAATGTCCGCTCCGAGGTAGACGGCAAGGTGATTTCGGTGCTGACCCCGGAGGAGGCCAAGGAGAAAAAGCAGCCGATTATCAAGGTCTCCGGCGGCGGCGGCTTCTATGTGACGGGCTCCATCGGAGAGCTCAGCCGGGACCGGCTGGTGATTGGCTCCGAGGTTACCGTTTCGGATAATCAGACGGGCAATATGTATACCGGCACCGTGGAATCCATCGGGGATTATCCCACCACCAGCCTGGGCTACAGCGACGGCAACGGAAACGCCAGCAGCTATCCCTTTACGGTGTTTGTGGATGAATCCGCGGATCTGGTTGGCGGGAACTATGTGCGTATCGAATATGAGCTGACCGGGGACAGCACAGGCCTGTGCCTGCAAAATGCTTTCGTCCGGAAGGAGAACGGGCAGAACGTTGTTTATGTCCAGGGGGCAGACGGAAAGCTGGAGCGCCGGGTTGTAAGGGTTGGAAAGAGCGTCTGGGGCAGCTACAAGGAAATTCTTTCCGGTGTGGCGGAAACGGACCTGGTGGCCTTCCCCTACGGCAAGAACGTAAAAGAGGGCGCATCCACCGAGCAGGGGGATTATTCGACCCTCTATCAATCCTAAGGAGGCGGGAACCATGCTTGAGAATATTCATCTGGCCTTCGAAGGTATTTGGAGCCACAAGCTTCGTTCTGCGCTGACCATGCTGGGCATTATCATCGGTATTGCAGCCATCATTACCATCGTTTCTACCATCAAAGGTACCAACGAGCAGATCAAGCAGAACCTGATCGGTGCGGGAAACAATGTGGTTACGGTGGAGCTGAACCAGAACGGCAACAGCTACGATTTCAGCTGGAACGAAATCCCGGACAGCGTGCGCACCATCACGGAAAAAACCCGTCAGGAGTTGAAGGAAATTTCCGGCGCCGAAGAGGTGTCCCTCTATACCGGCCGGAACTATGTGGATGGGTTTTACTATCTGGATACGGCTTTTAACGGGAGCCTGATCGGCGTGGATCCCTATTATATGTCCGTCTACGGCTATCAGGTCCGGAACGGGCGGGGCTTTACCGAGAAGGATTTCCAGGACCACCGGATGGTGGCTCTGGTGGATTCCAGCGCGGCCGAGGCGATTTTCAGCGGGGAAGACCCGGTGGGGAAATGCTTGGAATACGGCCAGCAGGTCTTTACCGTTGTCGGCGTGGTGGGTGCCCGGAAGGAGTTTACCCCCACCATCAATTCGCTGAATGACTATTATATTTATGCCGACGACAACGGCGGCAGCATCTATATTCCAAACAGCGTCTGGCCATGCCTGTACTCTTTTGAGGAGCCGCAGAAGGTGGCAATCCGGGTCCACAATACGGATGCAATGGCTTCCGTAGGTAAGGATGCGGCGGACCTTTTAACCGAGAAACAGATTACAGGCACGGATACCGGCTTTGCTTACAAGGCTGCCGGAATGTTGGAGCAGGCCCAGCAGCTGCAGAATATGAGTAAGTCTACCAATACCCAGCTGATCTGGATTGCCAGCATTTCCCTTTTGGTTGGCGGTATCGGCGTTATGAACATTATGCTGGTGTCCGTTACGGAGCGGACCAGCGAGATCGGCCTTAAAAAGGCCATCGGCGCCAAGAAAAAGCGGATCCTGCTGCAGTTCCTGACGGAGGCGGCGGTGCTGACCAGCATCGGCGGCATTATCGGCGTGCTGACAGGCGTGGGCCTGGCAGAGCTGATTTCCACCATTATGCAGATTCCCGTGGCCATCAGCGTCCCGGCCATTCTCATTGCGGTGGTGTTCTCCACTCTCATCGGTGTGGTCTTCGGCTTGCTCCCTGCCACCCAGGCGGCAAACCTCAACCCCATTGATGCGCTGAGAAGATCGTAAATCACACAAAGAAGCTCCTGCGGTGTTTTGCCGCAGGAGCTTCTTTATACTTCTTTGAGAATATTTTGCCGATGCCGGAAATAATACCCGTAGCCCGTCACATCCGCCAGGAACCAGCCGATGGGGATGGACATCCAGATGCCGATTTCTCCGAAGGGTCCTGCCAGAGCATAGGCCAGGGCCACCCGGGTGCCCAGAGAAATGACGGTAAGTACCACGCTCATGCCGGGCTTCTTCACGGCCCGATAGAAGCCGTACAGCAAAAAGAGCAGCCCGATGCCGGGGTAGAAGGCTCCTTCAATGCGCAGGTAACGAACGCCGCAGGCAATCACATCCAGTTCGCTCTTCCGGACAAAGAGGCCCATCAGAGGCTCTGCAAACAGGCACACCAGGCAGGAAATGAGCAAGGCAAAGCCTGCACTGACTATGGTAGCCGTGCGGAAGCCCTGTTTAAGCCGGTCCAGCTTTCCGGCACCGTAGTTCTGGGCAATAAAGGTGGAAAAGGCGTTTCCGAAATCCTGGACGGGAAGGTAGGCAAAGGCGTCGATTTTTACCGCCGCCGCGAAGGCGGCCATGGTAACGGGGCCGAAGCTGTCCACCAGCCGCTGGACCATGAGGATGCCAAAATTCATGGTGGATTGCTGCACGCAGGTAAGCAGGGACAGGTCCATCAGATCCGAAAGGATTTTACGGTCAAACCGCATTTCCGCCCTCTGAGGCAGCAGCTCCCGGCAGCGCAAAACTGCAAAAAAAGTGATGCCAATGCCGGATAGGTACTGGGCAATGACGGTAGCGGCAGCGGCTCCGGCCACGCCCCAGTGGAGGACCAACACAAAATACAGGTCCAGTCCCACGTTCAAAAGGGCGCTGACGCCAAGGAACCAAAGGGGCGTTACGGAATTGCCTACGGAGCGCAGAAGGCTTGCAAAAAAGTTGTAAAGGAATGTGGCGGGCAGCCCCAGGAAGATAATCAAAAGGTATATCCGCATGGAGGCATACAGAGCATCCGGTATTTGCAGAAAATGAAGAATGCCGTCAATAAAGAGAAAAACCAGCAGCGTCAGCACTGCCGTTACGGCGCCAATCAAGGCAAAGCCCTGAAAGACGGCGCTGCGCAGGGAGGAACGGTCCCCCTTGCCCAGGTAGATCGAGAACAATGCGCCGGCACCCATGGACAGTCCCAGAAAAATGGAGGTCAGAAAGGACATGAGCGTAAAGGCGGAGCCTACGGCAGCCAGGGCATCCCGGCCCAGAGCCTGACCGACAATCAGAGTATCGGCAATGTTATATAGCTGCTGCAATAGGTTCCCGGCAATCATGGGCAAAGCGAATTTCAAAAGCCCCAGGGAGATATTCCCTTGGGTCAGGTCCTGATACATGGTGACACTTCCTTCTATATAATGGAAACATGATAACACAAATAGATAGCAAATACAAGCTGTCCGCACTTAAAGGACGAATGACTGTATACAAAACACACAAAAATAAATGTCAGTTTTTGTAAAAAAGTGCTTGACAAATGGGGACTGCGGTGGTATCATATGCAAGCTGTCTGATGAACGGCGCCGAAAAACGCCGGGAGGACCCGAAAACAGCGAAAATCCCTGAAAAAACTTCAAAAAAGTTCTTGACAAAGGGAATGAGCTGTGATACAATAAACGAGTTCAAGTTGAGCGAAAGCCCAAAATGAACCGTCTGTACCTTGTAAATTGAATAACGTTAAGACGAACTAATTAACACCTTGGACAATAAATGGATTGTTTAAGCGT
>CAKTHQ010000040.1 GCA_934565415.1 uncultured Oscillospiraceae bacterium | reverse complement strand
TGCTACACGGAAGACAAGAAGAAGCAGCTTGCCGCCAAGCGCCGGGAGCTGAGCAAGGCGAAGAAGCGCATTACGGAGATTGATGCCTTGATTCAGAAAATCTACGAGGACAACGCCAGTGGAAAGCTATCTGACGAGCGCTATGCCACCCTGTCTCTGTCCTACGAGGAGGAACAGGAAAAGCTGAAAGCTGCCGTTCCGGAGATGCAGGCCTATCTGGAAACCGAAACGGATAAGACCGAGAGCTTGCAGCGGTTCATCCAGAAAGTCAAACAGGTCACAGAGCTGAAGGCCCTGACCCCGGAGCTGATCCACGAGTTCGTGGATAAAATCGTGGTGTATGCGCCGAGATACCTTGACGGCAAGCGGGTGCAGCTTTTGGACATCTATTACGGCGGCGTGGGTATCCTCCACGAGCTAACCCCAGAGGAAATGGAAGAAGCCTTCCAGCACCACCTCGCCCAGCGCAACAAAGAGAAAACGGCATAGCCACAAGGGTTACACCGTTTCCGAAAACTTATTAATCTGAGATACAAGAGCCGCCCCGGGGCATCTTCCTTACGGAGGGTGCCCGGTCAGGGGTGTCTTTCTTTTTTTCAATATGACAGGAATCGAACTCGCTTCTATGCAAATGTCCGGCGGACACTTGCCAAACGGCAGCCAAGACCATAGTAAGTAAATGCCCTGCTCTGTCCGGCCAGGACAGAGCGTAAAAATCTGCCATTCCCTGTGCGGTACGCACAGGGAATGGCAGATTTTGGGATCGTATGCCGCCCATTGCGGCTCTGCGCACAAAATTCCCTGCGGATCGTCGCAGGGGATCTGTATCTTTACAGGTATTTCAGCAGTGTTTTCACCAATACATTCATATCGACGGGCTTTGCCACTAGGAAAGGAACCACTGCGCTACCAGGCCGCCCTCTCCGACGGCTACCCGGTTTGCGTCCCCTTCCCGGAACTGTTCCTTTGCCGTAACCGCTGCCAGCTGCAAGGTCCACGCCGTGCCGGATAAGGCCAGGCCGTTTCTCTCCACCTCATAGGGATTCTGGCTGACAAGAAAAATCACATCAATTTTGCCCTCCTTCAGGGCTTGCAGCTCCTCTTCCTGGGTATCAAAGCCGATCAGATTAAATTCCAGGGGCTGATTGCTCAGGCAATCTGCCGCGTAGGCCACATAGTCGCAGAGCACACCGGTCAATTCTCCGCTGACCGGGTCCATATGCCGGGTTTGAACCCCATGCAGCTGCTCCCAGGCGGAAAACTGCTCCCCCTGGACGCTCTTCTCCATCACCACAACCCGTTTGCCGTTTAAGGTTTCCAGGTCAGACGGGGAAATATCCGTGTTGGCCAAGTCTCCATAGAGATAGTACTTTTCTTCCCCCATGGGCTGCTCGGGAAAAAGCATCGTCCCTTCCCGCTCCTGTGTACGGGAAATGGCCGCCATCATGTCGATTTGCCCCGTTTGCAGCATTTCCAGCAGCTCAGCTCAGTCACCCTTTATATATTCATAGCGCCAGCCGGTATAGCCGGCTACCGCCTGCTCGTACTCATAGGCGTAGCCGCTCCGGGCCCCGTTGGCCCCGGTTATGTGGTAACTTTCGTTGAAAAGGATATACAGATGATCGTTAGATTCGGCAGTTTCGATAACCGGCGCAAAAAGCCCCGGCTGCCGGGATGCGCTTTTTCCCCAATGGGTCAGCTCCCCAGGCGGACCTCCACCTTGTTTTGCAGCACCATTTCCTCCGGTGTAACCCGGCAATCCACCGCCAGAACCGTGACGCCCTCCGCAAACGCCTCCCGAAGGGCCTTAGCAAAGGCCGGGTCCCGCTCCTCGTGGGGGCGCAGGTATCTGACCGGGGACATTTGAATAACGAACAGCACATAGGCCCCGAAGCCCTCTGCCGCCGCCCGGGTCAGGCCCTTCAGGTGCTTGGTCCCCCGCTCCGTAGGGGCATCCGGGAAGACACAGATTCCGTCATTTTCCAATGTCACGCCCTTTACCTCCAAAAAGCACTGCTTTCCGTCCTTTTGGAAGGAAAAATCAAAGCGGGAATCCCCATGGACGGTCTCCGGGCGCAAATTCTGAATCTCTCCCAGACCGCCGCCTTGCAGCCACTCCCCCGCCGCCGCATTGGGGGCTTGGGAGTCCATATTGATCAGGTAGTCCCCCTTCTGCACACAGATCAGGTCATACTTTGTTTTCCGGGCGGGGTTATCCGACTTCTGGCACCAGACCGCCGCCCCGGGGACCAGCAGCTCCTTGCACCGGCCGGTGTTTTTTACATGGACGGTTTCCAAAACGCCGCCAAGCTCCACATGGGCGATAAACCGGTTGGGCCGGTCCCGGAAGATGCCCTTCGTCATGCGTGGATAATGCATATTCTCTCCTATTTAGTAAGCTTCTTCCCCAGCCGCAGCGCATCGCCAAACAGGCAGATTGGGAGAAAGCATTTCTTTTTCATAAGCCACAGCATCCAGTCCTTGGGGGGAGCGGTGGCAATGACCCGGTGATAAAATTCGTCTTCTTCGATCTCTTTTAAAAGCCTTGTCCGGTTGGCCGCACCGGTATCGAATTTGGCCACCAGCCGCACCTGGAACCTGGTCAAAAGCCGCAGCCAGGACATATATTCCGTGAAATCCGCTTCCGTCCACACATTTTGCGCCTTCAAAAAGCGCCAGCACTCCCGGATCACCAGGGAGCTGCAATGGTATTTTTCGTAGCTCAAGGCATTGGTGGCAGAATCCGGGTTAATGGAATAGTTATAAAGGCTGTCCGGCAGAAATACCGCCTTTTGGCAGTCCCGGTACATGGGGATACTTTGCAGCAGGTCCTCCCCGAAGCGGACGGGGTAATATTCTTTCACCCCGTCTTTGGGCAGCAGCCGGGCTTTCGCCGCCTTTTTCCACAGGGGGTTGTACCAGCCGTCCTGGAAGACGATTTTATAGAGCTGCCGCTTGTCTTCCACCGTGCCCACATAAGCTTTGCTCACCGGGAAGGGCCGCAGGATTTCTCCCTGCCAAACCTGGTCCTCGCCGATAAATACAAGGTCGCAGTCCCCGGCCTTTTGCCCGATGGTTTCCAAAGCGTTTTCCTTCAGGCTGTCGTCCGCATCCAGGAAGATTACCCAGTCCTCCGGGGTAGACAATTGGATGCACCGCCCGATAGCCGCTCTCCGGGCGCCATAGGGGCCGGTATTTTGTTGATGGAGCACCTCCACCCGGCAATCCTTCTGCACAAAGCCGTCGCACAGTTGGGCGGAACCGTCGGTAGAGCCGTCGTCTACCAGGATTACACGAAAGTTTTGAATTGTCTGCGCAAATACGGATTTCATGCAGGTTTCCAGCCAGTCCTTGGCCTGGTAGACGGGGATGAGAATGTAGTAGGTCATCTTTACACCTTTCCTCCCGTCCGGATCCACATGGTCTCGCACAGCCAAAGGTACTTCCGGTAATTGTCCGTCTTCAAAGCCTCAGCCAATCCTTCCGCGGACTTCGGCGGCCGCACATCCGCAAAATACCCATCCCGCAGCTCCTTCTGGCCCAGAAAAACGGCATAGGAAATATGCTCGTCCAGCAGCCGGGTCCGGTGATAGGTAAGGAGCACCATGTGCAAAAAATGCCGATAGGCTTTTTCGTCGTAGCCCAGGCCGAAGCATTCCTTTTCGTCCAGAAGCCTTCTTGTAATGTACAGGCTTTCCACCGCCTTTTTCTGCCCCTGGGAAGAAGCGGAAACCCCCTTGGGATTCAAAAGATAGGTAAATACCGGCACATCTACGCTGTATATCCTTTTCGCCATGGGCAGCAGCAGCTGACAGATGACGGAGTCCTCATACCAGTACCCCTCCGGGAAGGACACATGGGCAAAGAGAGAACGCCGAAAGAGCTTCCCGCAGGTCATACCGGGGATGGATTCCAGGTCCTCCACTTTTCCGTTTGAAAAACGCAGGCCGGGGTAGGGCTCCCCTTCCGGATAGCGGCAGTCGTAGCCGCCGGCCACAACATCCGCATCCGTCTTTTCGGCGCAGCACACAAGCGCTTCCAGAGCACCGTCACATAGGGTGTCGTCGCTGTCGTGGAAAAGGATATACCTTCCCCGGCATATTTCCAGCCCTGCGTTTCTGGCGCCGGAATGACCCCGGTTTTCCTGACGGATCTGCCGAATGCGGCCTGTGTATTCCCTGAGAATCTCCGGTGTTTCGTCTGTGGAGCCGTCGTCAATGACCACCGCTTCAAAGCTGTAGGCTGTCTTCTGGTTCAGTACGGAATCCAGGCTTTCTTTTAAAAAAGAGGCATTGTTGTACGCAGGGATAATAACGCTTACATCCACCGTTCCTTCCGGCGTCAGCCAATTTGCCTCCCGGGTAACAAAGCTTTTGCTGCCAATATCCGGATAGATGCTTTCCAGGTAGGAAAAGCCATCCCGAAAATTTTCTTTTTTCCGCAGAAGGTTCCCGGCAGTGCGGAGGGCCTCCCCAAAGAGCTTCCCGGGGTTCATCGGCGGCCTCCTCTCCGGGCAGTGTACAGAGCCTCGTATTCCTTGGCCATCGCTTCACTTCCAAACCGCTGGGCGGACCTGCAGGCCGCCTGCCCCAATTCCTGCCGCCGGGTCTCATCCTTTAGCAGGTCTTCAATGGCCTGGGCCAGGTTTTCCGGCGTGGGTTCAATGAGGATGCCGTCCACCCCGTCCGCAACCAGGTTCGGCAGGCCGCCCACTCTGGCAGCAACCACCGGCAGGCCGGTGGCCATAGCCTCAATAACCGCCATGGGCACTCCCTCCCACTTGGAGGGCATCAGAAACACATCCCCATGGGCAAGTTTGGGGTACACATTGTCGCAAAGGCCCGGAAATTCCACCTGGTTTTCCAGTCCCATTTCCTTGGTCAGCGCCTGCATCTCTTTCAGCCTGGGGCCGTCTCCGTAGCAGATAAGCTTGGGGGCAATGCCTCTGAATTTTAAAAGCTTCAGCGCCTCCAGCATGATTTCATGGTTCTTCTGGGGATAAAACCGGCCAACGTGCAAGAGCCTGGGCGGATAATGGAGGGCATAATCCGTCTTTTGCAGACACCGGTGCAAATCGATGCCGTTGGCCACAATGGGAATCTGCTCCTCCGGGATGCCGTAAAGAGCCGCAATGGAAGTCCGAATTTCCTGGCTCAGCGCCACAGGGAGCGCCTTTCCCCTATGGAACAGGTATCTTGCAATGTGCTGATCCAGCTTTACCGCTTCCTCCTGGGCCTGGTTGTGAACGGTATGAAGGATGGGAATTGGCCGGAACCCGAACTGGGCCAGGGCCGCATACTTTAATGCATGGAGATGGGTATGGATTACCTGGGGCCGTACCTCCCGTATCAGAGCCCGGAGCCGCAAAACGCAGTTCAGGTCCAAGCCCAGATTCTTCCCCAGCAGCCGCAGGTCCACGCCGCCCTCTGTCAGGGCCCGGGTCAGCTTGCTCTGGGCCGGGGAAAGGCTTACCGCCACCACGCTGTGGCCCATTTTTTGCAGCTCCAGGCACAGCTCCGCACATACGGTCTCGGCGCCGCCCACCTCAAAGCTGGGGACAATCTGCATAATTCTCATTGGGAATCCCCCTTTTCTTCATAAGCTTTCCGCAATTCCTGCTTATAGCTTTCCAAATCCAGCAGGATCTTGGCCTTTTGCAAGGTCCCCCGGGAAAGCTCGGCCCGCAAATCGCCGTCTTTCAAAATAGCGGCGCACCTTTCTGCCAGAGCCTCGTCGGTACCCTCCAAAAAGCCGGTCTTCCCCGGGTCCACCAGGTCACACAGGCCGTCTACCGGGGTGGAGACAATGGGCGTCCCCAGGGCCATAGCTTCCAACGCGCACATAGGGGTCCCCTCCCACAGGGAGGTCATCAGCATCAGCCCCGCATTTTGGAGCAGCCCATAGCCGTTGGTTTGGTAGCCCAAAAGGTGGATATACCCTTCCGCCCCGCTGTCTTCGATCGCCTGCCGGACCTGGGGCTCCAGGTCTCCCTTGCCCACAATGGCCGCCTGCAAAGCGGGGTACCTGTCGTAAACCAGGTTCAGAACCCGAATGAGCCGCAGGGGGTTTTTCGGCTCCGACATCCGGCCCAAAAAGAGAATGTCGTAGCGGGTCTGCAGCTGGGCATTTTTCGCCTTTTCCTCCAGCACATCCGCCCGGATCACATTCCTCAGAACGCTGCTCTTCCCCTTTACCGCCCCATAGAACCGGTAGCTCTCCATAGCGGAGGGCGATACCCAAAAAATATGCCTTATTTTAGGGCTGGCCACCAAAAATGCCAGGGTTTTGGGGGAAACCTTCCGGGAGTCGAAGCCGTTGTTGTGGATATGGCAGATAAGCGGCGTTTTCCCGCAGCCAAAGGCCGCCGCCACCGTAGCCTTCATATCGTGGGCATGAACCATATCCGGCTTTTCCGCTTCCAGCACCCGGCGAATTTCCCCCGGGGTCACCGCACGGATGGGCAGGTATCGCACCTGCCGCTCCTCCAGCGCCTGCCGGATGGGGCCATCGGGGGACACATACACCATGTCATACTCCCCCCGGAACATATCCATAATCTGGCAGACCATATTCTCCGCCCCGCTGAAAAACACATCACTGAGGATGTGGACAATTTTCTTTGCCATAAACCCTTTTCCTCCCGGGATTTTCTGGGACCATTGTAGCACAGCTTCCCGGAAATGTCACGCAAAAAGCCTTCCCCGGCCAGGGAAGGCTTCAAAGTTATACGTCTACTCTCTGCCGCTCTACCAGCTCGGCAAAGAAACCCTTTTTGTCGATGAGCTCCTGATAGGTGCCATCCTCAATGATTTTGCCGCCGTCCAGGACGATGATGCGGTCGCACTGGCGGATGGTGGAAAGCCAGTGGGCAATGACGATGCGGGTACACTTGAGGGAGTCCAGGGCCTGGGCCACCTTTTTCTGGGTCAGGTTGTCCAGGGCGGAGGTGGCCTCGTCAAAAATCAGAATGTTGGGCTTGGGGGCCACCGCCCGGGCAATCATCAGCCGCAGACTCTTCGTATATACCGCCTGATTGAATATGATATAGGTGATTTTAGGTGCCAGCATCCCCACCAGGGTCGTAACGCCCATCATCAGGAAATACCACACCAAAACGTTTTTCGGCACGCAGCGGATGTAGTATTCCAGCAGGTCCGGCACGGAGAGCTTCCGCCGGGGACAAACTTCTCCGTCGGCTCAAACATCAGGCAAATGCCTGTGAAGGACTTGTCGAATTCCTCCATGGATACGGTACAGGTGCCCCTGGCCGGATCGTTGAGGACGGCCTTGTTGCCCTTGAAGCCATCCAGCACCAGAAAGTGGTTGAAATTTCAATGGATAATGCAGGGAAATTTTCCCATGGTCCGAATCTGTTCCGGCTCCATCCGGTAGCCGCCGGCTTCCAGCCCATAGCTCCGGGCGGCAATCAGTACGTTTTTGGCATTGGACCCGTCCCGGGAAACCCCGCAGTCCAGCCGCAGCTGCTCCGGAGAGGAAATACGGTCCATGCTTTTCTTCCTGAAAATGGTATTGCCCATAGAATTTTCCCAGCTTTCCCTGAAATTTGCAATTTACCCTAAGTATATCAATTATTTCCGGGAATTGCAATAAAACTTTCCGCTTTCAGGGCAGGTATGCACCGGCAAATCCTAATTTATCGTAGAACGGCAAATCCGGCTTGACACGGGAGAAATTTTTGGTATATATTGGGTAAGGTATACGGTCCCGTTTCTTTTCGGTTTAGAATATTTTGCTAAAATTCAGGGAAAATAGCGGAAAACAGAGGCATTGGGAGGCTAAAGCAGAATGAAAAAGACAAACCATCTGGGGAAGGTGCTTTACTTTGGGGTAACCCTCAGCTTCCTGGTACCTATTGTTTACCTGGTTTTGCGGATGATTTTCGGGGGCGGAGAAGAAGCCGGTGCCGGGATGCACTCGGATTCCGACTATCTGCTCATGCTGATGCAGTGCGTTTTGGGCCTTATTACCATCCATCTGCCCGGTATGCTGGAACGGAAGCTTCGGTTTGAACTGCCGGGGCTATTGTACGGCTTTTATATTGTCTTTCTCTACTGTGCCATTTTCCTGGGAGAGGTCCGGAGCTTCTATTACCTGGTGCCCAGATGGGATTCCATATGCCACTTTTTCAGCTCCATGATGACGGGCTTTTTCGGCCTCATGGTGGTAACCATTCTGAACCGGGACCGGCACATTTCCATGGACCTGTCCCCCTTCTTTCTGTGCCTGTTTGCTTTCTGTTTTTCCGTAACCCTGGGTTCCCTGTGGGAAATCTACGAATTCACCGCCGACGGCCTGTTCGGGCTGAATATGCAGAAATTCATGACCGCCCAGGGGGAGCTGCTGGTAGGGCACGAGGCATTGCGGGACACCATGAAGGATATTATCGTGGATGTGCTGGGAGCGCTGCTGGCCTCCTGCATTGGTATGTTTTCCATCCATCACGGGCTGGGCTGGTTTATCCCGGCACTGACGGACGAAAAGGAGGCAGAGGAACAATGAAACAAAGAACGCTGACGGGGTTGGCGCTGGCTGCCATTTGTATGGTGCTGCTGGTCTGCTTCCATTTGCCCCTGGTACCCCAGATTGCCGCTATGCTGCTGGGAATCGGGGCAACCTGGGAAATACTGAGTGCCTACCAGGTAAAGAACCCCGTGTACCAGGCGGTGTGCTACGCCTATGCCGTGATTCTCCCCTGGTGCGGCTTTGCCGAAAACAGGTGGGTTATGCTGGGAATGCTTCTGGGCGGCCTGGTTTGGTTTACATACCTGATGCACTGCATCGGAAAACCGGCCAAGGCCTATATGCCCGGGGTCAGTGTGTTTTTCGCCATTTCCCTGTACCGGGCGCTGGCAGCCTACGGAGACATGGAAAACGGGGCGCTGAGCCTGTGCCTGACAGGGTTTATCTGCGCCGGGACGGATATTTTCGCCTTCCTGGTAGGCAGTCGGTTTGGTAAGCACAAGCTGGCCTATAAGGTCAGCCCCGGCAAAAGCATCGAAGGCGCTGTGGGTGGCCTGGTGATTACCGTGGTGCTGCTTTCCCTGATTGTAGGCCCCTGGTTCCACAGGCCGGAAATCCTGATTCCCTATCTGGCAATCTGCTCGGTATTGGGGCAATGGGGGGACCTGTCCATGTCCGCCGTCAAGCGTGTGGCGGGGGTAAAGGACTTCGGCAAAATTTTCCCCGGCCACGGCGGAATCCTGGACCGGTGCGACAGCCTTATTTACCCCATGGCCTTTGCCTGGCTGCTATATTGCTTTGTAAAATGAATCCAAAAGCCAGGGGCTTGCACCGGGGACGGACGCGCCCCCGGCTTTTTGCGCAGAAGGGCCGGATTGTCCAACCCAGCTGGAAAAATCCAATAATTATTTCTTAAAATTTTCGGTTCCCTCTTGACTTTCCAGAATGAATTCCGTAAAGTTTAGAATAGAGTCGGTAGTGAAATGCGCTGCCGGGAGAGGAGACAAACCTGTATGAAGAGAATATTCTGCGCATTCCTGGCGCTGGTATTGGCTGCCGGGATGGCAGGCTGCAAAAAGGAAGAAGCCGAAACGGAGCCTCCGATGGATTCTTTTGAAGAATTTACGGAAGCACCCATCGACGAAACGGAAGAGGAGACAGAAGAAACGCTGTGGGAGGAAACAGAAACCTCTGAGGAAACCTTTGAGGAATCCGAGGAGCCTACCGAAACCACCGAAGAGACGGTGCCCCCCTGCGCCAACCATACCTGGGGCTATTGGGTCCAGCTGGAGGCCCCTACAACCTCTGCAGAAGGCAAGCGGGTCCGCACCTGCGTTGTCTGCGGGACGGAGGATGTGGAGACCATCGCACAGCTGCCCAAAACGACCCACACCCATAAGTACAAGCGGGAGACCTCCAAGGCCACCTGCGAAGAAGACGGCTGGGTATACTACTATTGCACCTGCGGCGACTGGTACCAGGTAGAGGAAAAGGCCACCGGTCACCAGTGGGGCGACTGGAAGAATACCACCAAGGCCACCGAAACCAGGGATGCCGTCTGGACCCGCACCTGCAAAAAGTGCCGGGAAAAGGAAACCAAAGAGGTCCCCTTCTGCGGCGACGGTAAGCACAAGCTGGGGGCAGTGCAAACAAAGGCCGCTACCTGCGTAAAGGAAGGGGAAAAATATCAGGAGTGCTCGGTTTGCGGCTGCGAGGTAACAAAGGAAGTACTCCCGGCAACGGGCATTCACAAATGGGGCGAATGGACCGTCCGGACAGAGGCCACCGTAGACAGCGAGGGCGTGCTGGAGCGGAAGTGTACCGTGTGTCACAAGGTAGACGACAAGACTCTTTCGATTCCCAAGCTCTCCAAATAAAAATATTTAAACAGAAAGCGGCCATTGTGTTTCCGGCAGATACCGGAGGCACAGCGGCCGTTTTTTATCCCCAAATCCCTGTTTGCATCCTTGCTCCAAATCTGCTATACTGAAAAGAAAAACAAAAAGGAGCCCTTCCCCATGACCACGGAAGAATACCGGAAGAAAAAGCCCTTGCAAATCTTCCTCCACTACTTTGCAAACCACAAAAAGCTTTTTGCCCTGGACATTGGCTGCGCCATGCTCATTGCCCTCATTGACCTGGCCTTCCCCCTGGTAACCCGGATGAGCCTGTATGACCTGCTGCCCAACGGGAAATACGGCGTATTTTTCAGCCTGATGGCGGCAGCGGCGGTTTTTTACATCCTGCGGGCGGGACTTAACTACATCGTCTGCTACTTCGGGCACACCTTCGGCATCCGGGTAGAGGCGGATATCCGGGCGGACCTGTTCCGGCATATGCAGGAACTGAGCTTCGATTTCTATGACGCCAACCGGACCGGCGCCCTGATGAGCCGGCTTACTTCGGATCTTTTTGAGCTGACGGAGCTGGCCCACCACGGCCCGGAGGACCTGCTGACCTCCTTTGTAACCATTGTAGGGGCCCTGATTGTCATGGCTACCATCCGCTGGGAGCTGGCGGTGGTGGTAGGCATCCTGATTCCCATCTTCCTGGTGGTCATCATGACCATGCGAAACAACATGAGCAAGGTCTCTGTAGGGGTCAAGCAGAAAACCGGCCACATCAATACGGAAATTGAATCCAGCCTGTCCGGCATCCGTACCGCCAAGGCCTTTGGCAACGAAGAGGTGGAGATTGCCCGGTTCAACGCCGCCAACGACATATACAAAACCTCCAAGCGGTCCTTCCACAAGGCCATGGGCGCCTTTAACAGCGCCATGGAGCTCTTCCTTACCAGCATGAACGTGGTGGTAATTGCCATGGGCGGCTACATGATTATGAAGGGAAAGATGGACTACCGGGACCTCATTACCTTCAGCCTGTACATTGCCACCTTTGTAAACCCCATGCGGAAGCTCTCCACCTTCTCGGAGCTTTTTGCCAACGGCTTTGCGGGCCTCAACCGCTTTGTGGAAATCATGCGCACCGAGCCCACGGTCCGGGACAGCGCGGATGCGAAGCCCATGGAAAACGTAAAGGGCGAGATTGACGTAAACCATGTGTCCTTCGCCTACGACGGGGATCTGGCTGTGCTCCACGATGTAAGCCTTCATGTAGCCCCCGGGGAAACCGTCGCCATTGTAGGCCCCTCCGGCGGCGGCAAGAGCACCCTGTGCCAGCTGATTCCCAGGTTCTACGATGTGACCGGCGGCAGCATTTCCATCGACGGTACGGATGTGCGGAACATTGCCCAGCACAGCCTCCACAAGACCATCGGCATCGTCCAGCAGGATGTATTCCTGTTTGCGGATACCATTCTGGAAAACATCCGCTACGGCCGCCCCGATGCTACAGACGAAGAGGTGGCCCAGGCCGCCAGGCGGGCGGAAATTTACGACGATATTCTGACCATGCCCAATGGCTTCCGGACCTATGTAGGCGAGCGGGGGACGCTCCTTTCCGGCGGGCAGAAGCAGCGGGTAGCCATTGCAAGAATTTTCCTGATGGACCCGGCTATTCTCATTCTGGACGAGGCCACATCGGCCCTGGACTCCGTAACGGAGGCCAAAATCCAGCGGGCCTTTGACAACCTGAGCAAGGGCCGCACCACCCTGATTATCGCCCATCGCCTGAGCACCATCCGCTCCGCCAGCCGGATTGTCTCCATTTCCGACGGCCGCATTACGGAAGTGGGCACCCACAGGGAGCTGCTGGAAAAGGGCGGCGTATACGCGGACCTGTACCGGACCCAAAATGCGCTGGCCCTGGAAAACCCATAATTTTCAAAAATATTGCCGCCTCCCATTTTTTCCGGGAGGCGGCATTTCCTTAGCCTACAAAGCGATATTCAATGGTATCCGCGTAGCGGTAGTAGTAGGTGCTTCCCTCCGGGAGGCCGGAAAGAATTTCCACGCTTTCGCCGTCAGACAGACCCGTGGTCACTTCCGTGAGGCCGGACAGGGTATCGGTCTTTTCGTCGTAGGCGGTGTACAGCCAGCTCTTGCCGTCCTTGGACTGGATGGCTGCGGCAGGGACCGTAGGGACCTCCTCAGAGGATGCAGTCTCGATTTTTACGGAGGCATTCATGCCGGTAAGCATATCCTCTGCCCGGTCCAAAGTAACGGTCACAATGTACTTGGTGTTGCCGCCGGAATTTTCGCCGTAGGGATTGATCCGGGTAACGGTGCCGGTATAGGTCTTCCCGGGCAGGGCATCCAGGGTGATGGTGGCTTCCATGCCGGTTTGCAGGGAGAGAATGTCCAGCTCATCCACGGTGATGTCCACGGTCATTTCCTGGGTGGGGGTTACGGTGGCGGCCACGGTACAGGTGGTATCGAAGCTATCGTAGGCCGGGGTCTGCTTCTGCTGGGTACCGGCTGTAAGGCCGGAGGCCATACCGGACATACCGGCCATGCCGGAAAGGTCCAGGCCGCTAAGATCCATGCCGGGCATACTGGGGATAGCAGGGTCGATCAGCGTTCCGCCGGGGCAATGGACCACCACGCCAGGGCCAAACAGAATGGCATCACCGCTGGCAATGCTTTCGACGCCGGAATCGGACCAGGTACTTCCGTCGCTAATCTTAACGGTGCCGGAAATGGTCGCTGGTGTTGCGGGACTGGCGGTGCTTGCGGTGGCCAGGGACCTGAAATCCATGCCCTCAGCAGAGGTTCCCTTGGGAAGGGTGAAGCTTCCTGTGGGGATATAAGTGATGTTGCCGGCACCGTCGCTGGTAACGACCACGCCAACGGTATAGGTGACGGATTCTTCCTCCTCCTCACCGCCTTCACCGGAATCACCGCCTCCGCCGGAATCGCCGCCTTCGTCGGTATCGCCGCCTTCGCCGGTATCGCCGCCTTCGCCGGAATCGCCGCCTTCGCCGGGGGTCTTATCACCGCCAGAAGTTCCGGGTTCGGCGGGAGGCTGTGCGTCCATGAGATTTCCGGGCACCCGCGTGTAGCCGGGGCTGGCCAGGCTGTGGGCCCGGGTTCCCAGAGTATCCGGGGAAACATAATCCACATCGTCACTCAGGCCCGTAACGATGCCGTCGGTATCCGCCCGGAGAATGCCGTCATTGGAAAGCTTCAAAAGCTTCTCCATGTGCTCTTCCAGCTCACTGCGGCGGGAAAGCAGGCGGCTGTATTCCGCATTTTTGCCCACATCCTTCAATGTCAGCAGGGTGGTGCCGTTATTGACTTTCCGGCCCTCCTTGACGCTGACATTGGTGACGGTACCCTGCAGAGCAGCGACCCGGAGCATACTGTGGATATAGAGCTGGGCGCTGCCCAGGGTATTGCCGTCCTTGATGACCTCGGCAATGCTGCCGTACTCTGCCTTTTCGTCGGAGCAGGTCACCGTGGCAACACCGTCGGAAATACCCTCTACGGTGCCTTTCAATTCGGTGCCGTCACTTAAGCGGACGGTAACGGTCTGGCCCAGGGTGAAAAGCTCCCCGGGCAGGTCCATGGCCATAGTGCCGTCCAGAGACAGGAGCATCAGGGCGCCGTTTTCATACATGGTGTCGGCCACGGCCACATCCTTCTGGGCGAAGATCTTCTTCACCCGGCCGGAGGTGGTGGCGGTGACAGAGGTAGAGGAGGATTTGTTGCCCTGGGTGGTAATGGCATCGTCGATTTTGTCCAGCAGCTCCTGGACCTCGGCAATGGCCGCCTTCACCTGGGCCTCGTCTACCTTCAGAATGGGGTCTCCCGGGGCTACCGTATCACCGTTGTTTACATAACGGCAGGAAATTTCAATGTTCTGGGGGACCTCCACATCCTCCCCATCCTGGGGCGTCAGGGTACCGGCACCGTAGAGGACGGTTTTCAGCACCTTGTTTTCTAGGGACCCGCTGATGAGCTTCGTTTGCACGGTGGTGCCGCTGGCAGAGGTGGTGGGCAGGCTGTAGAGGATCAGGGCCACCGCCAGCACCACGCACAGCACCGTGACCCAGATGGCCCCGTGGCTTTCCCGGTGGGGGGCATCGTCGTCGTCAATGTCCAGAGGCGGCATATCCGCCTGCTGGGGCTGGGGCGTTTTCTTATGGAATTTTTCAAACATACTGCTACCTCCTTAGCCGCCGTAGTGCAGGGCCTCGATGGGAGGCAGCTTTGCGGCCTTGTTGGCGGGGTACAGGCCGAAGATTACGCCGATGGCAAAGCAGAAGACCACGGCAATGACCACCACGCCCCACTCCAGCTCAAAGGAAAGGCTCATGCTGGCTACCATCACGGAAATCACCCGCAGCACGGCCCAGCTTAAAAACACGCCGATGGCGCAGCCCATCATGCAAAGGACCACGCTTTCCAGAAGGAACTGCTGCAGAATGACCCCACGGCCGGCACCGATGGCCTTCCGGATGCCGATTTCTCTTGTCCGCTCGGTAACGGTCACCAGCATGATGTTCATAATGCCGATGCCGCCCACGACCAGGGAAATGGCAGCAATGCCGCCCAGAAGCACCATCAGGATACTGGTCACGTTGGACATGGCGTCCTCCAGCATATCCTGGGACAGGATGGAGAAGGCATCCTCATCCTCCTGGAACCGCTTCATGAGAATGGCCTTCATCACGTTCTCCGTATCCGTCAGGTTCCCGCCCTCGGGGGCGCTGACGGAGAAGGTGGTAATGGTGGAGCCCACATTGGCGCTGAGCCGCTGGAGGGAGGTAAAGGGAATATAGGCCATCATGGAATCCCGGGTAAGGATGCCGGTCAGGGATTCGTCGTCGTTTTTGAGAATGCCCACAATGGTGTACTTCACGCCGTCCAGGGAAAGGGCCTGGCCCAGGCAGTCGGTATAGCCTACCATATCCTCGGCGGTCTTTTCCGTGATGACGCACACGTTGGTGTGGTTCTCCACATCTGCCTCATTCAGGAACCGGCCCAAAAGCACATTCAGGCCGTTGATGGTGGCGTAGGAGGGAGTGGCCCCGTACAGGGTCAGGGTCTTGGTGGTGGAGCCGTATTTGCCCGTAGCGGAACCGTTGACGCTGGGGGCCATCAGGCCGATACCGTCCTCCTGCATCCATTCATTCAGGGTGTCCAGCTTCACGGGGGCGCCCTTGTCGTCGGAAACAGTGACGGTTAAAAGGTTGTTGCCCAGGCTGGAAATGGTGTCTGTCACGGTGCCGGTGGCGCCGGAGACCAGGCTCACCAGGATGACCAGGGCCATAACGCCGATGATGATGCCCAGCATGGTCAAAAATGCCCGGAACTTGTTGCCGGAAATGGACTTCATAGCCATTTTGAATGCCTGAATCATACCTTATCCACCTCCGTAAGTTGACCGTCCTTGATGCGCACAATGCGCTTGGCCTGCCGGGCCACATCGTCGTCATGGGTGATGAGGACGATGGTATTGCCGCCGTCGTGGAGCTCGTGGAAAATATCCATGATCTCCACCGTGGTTTTGGAATCCAGGTTGCCGGTAGGCTCGTCGGCCAGGATCAGGCTGGGCCTGGTGGCAATGGCCCGGGCAATGGCAACACGCTGCTGCTGGCCGCCGGAAAGCTCCGTAGGCAGGTGCTTGGCCCGCTTTTGCAGGTTTACTCTGGCCAGAGCCGCCTCTACCCGCTCCTTCCGCTCGGCCCGGGGTACCTTCTGGTAAATGAGGGGCAGCTCCACGTTTTCCTCCGCGGTGAGCTTGGAGATCAGGTTAAAGCTCTGGAACACGAAGCCGATCTTCTTGTTCCGGATCTTGGCCAGCTGGTTTTCCGTATAGTCTTCAATGGGAATGCCGTCCAACAAATAGGTGCCGGAGTCGGCCATGTCCAGGCAGCCGATGATATTCATCAGGGTGGATTTGCCCGAGCCGGAGGGGCCGATGATGCTGACAAATTCCCCGTCGTCAATATGTAGGTTTGCTTTGTTCAAGGCGTAGACCCGTTCGGAGCCTACCTGATAGATCCTTGAAATATCCTTCAGGTCGATCATGGCAGCCTCCTTACCCGGGCATACCGGGTGCGCCGCCGCTGGGCCGTCCGCCGCCCTGGCCGCCCTGGCCCCAGTTACCGCCGCCCTGGCCGCCGCCCATGCCGCCGCCCATGCCGCCGCCCATGCCGCCGCTCATGCCGCCCATGGGGAAATCGCCGGAGGTGGTAAAGGTCACGCCGCCAAAGCTAAAGGTCTTTTCCTTGGGGGTATAGTAGACGGTATCGCCTTCCTTCAGGCCGGAGGTAACCTCCGTCTGAGTCCCGTTGGTCAGGCCGGTGGTAATTTCCACCATGCCGCCCAGGGTATCGGTCTCTTCGTCGTAGGTGGTGTAAACATAGGAGGTGGTGCTGGTATTGTGGATGGCATCTGCAGGGATCAGCAGCGCATTGTCCACGCCCTCAATGGTTACATCCACATCGGCAGACATTCCGTAGAGCATTCCTTTGGCCTTGGGAAGCATAACCTTGGCGGTATAGGAGCCGCTGGTGCCGCTGGTATCCACCTCGGTGACGGTGCCGGTAAAGGTCTCGTCTCCCAAAGAGCTGACTGTTACCGTAACCTCCTGGCCTGCCGCCAGGGAAAGAATGTCGGTCTCGTCCACAGTGATGGTTACGGACATCTGCTCATCCGGGTCCAGCTGGACAAGAACCAGATCCTCCATGGCATCGGTGCCTACGGTTACCTCATCCAGATCGGTAACGGTCTGGCAGGAGCCTGCCCGGTCGGCTACAAGGCCGCCGTCCTTATAGAGCTTGACCAGAGCCTGATACCGCTCCTCGTACTCCGCCCGGTCCTCCAGAAGCTTGTGGTACTTGGCAGAATCGGAGGTGTCCTTCAGGTAGAAAAGTACACTGGTAGAATAGACCTTGGCGTTCAGCTTGGCACTGACGCTGCTGACGGTACCGGCGTAGCCTGTGATTTTCAGGGGGCTGTGGATGTACAAGGTGCCCTTGTGGCCGTCTACGGTGACCTCGGTATCCGCCAGAGGGCCGTCGTCGGTGATCAGGATGGTGGCGGTATCCGTAGTCACCTGGTCTACGGTGCCTTCCCACTCCTTGCCATCGGCATCCACCACGGTAACGGTATCCCCGGCGGCATAATTGGCAGCATCCACATCCACGGCCAGATACCCATCCATAGACAGAAGGGCCAGTGCCCCGTGCTCATACATGACGGTAGCTACATCATCATCCTTTTCGGCGTAGATGGTCTTCACCCGTCCGGTGACACCGGCCTTAATGGAAGAGCTGACGGTGCTGCTTTCCGCCTTGCGGATGTCCTTATCCAAGGAGTCCATGGAGTCCTGGATGGTAGAAAGGGTAGTCAGCACACTGCTGGTATTCACGCTGGCCAGCAGGGTCCCTTCCTCTACCTTGTCGCCCTGCTCAACGTGCATCTTCTCTACCTTGACGGTAGCAGGCACGGACAGGTCCTCCACATCCTCACTGGTCAAGGTGCCGGAGCCGGACACCACCGCCTGGATGGAGCCATTGGTCACCTGGACCGTTTTCACATTGGAGCTGTTCTTTGCATTGACAGACTGCTGCACATTGCGGCGCCCGTACAGCACAGCAGCCAGCAGACACACCAGCACCACAGCCACGATGGCCACCACCCGCTGCGCGGCCTTTTTCCGCTTCCGGGCATTGCCTAAATTCGCCATTGGGGAATTCCTCCTGTTGTTTCATAATAAATAAGTACATGATACAAGGCCAGGCTGAAATCAACCTGAATATTTTATGAATAAAACGTAAACAGAAGGAATGGGAAAGAAAAAGAAGCGCATTGAAAAAAGGCATTGCATGGGGGAAATTTTGCGAATGAGGGTAGGTAATTCTGTAAATAAGGATTTGTAGGGTTAGTTGAATGGTGTCCGCCTGCGGGAAAAATCCCCATTCCCCCTCCTGCATGGAGGG
>CAKTHQ010000039.1 GCA_934565415.1 uncultured Oscillospiraceae bacterium | reverse complement strand
CAAAACGGTTCGTTTGCAGGGGCACTTTTGTGCGCCCTTTTTCCTCTGTGCTGGTCCGGTACTCACTTTCACACTACTTCTTCTCCATGGCAACGGCCACATCCAGAGCCACCTTCATCATGGTGGTGAAGGAATTCTGGCGCTCCTGGGAAGTCGTCACCTCTCCCGTAAGCACATGGTCGGAAATGGTGCAGATGCACAGTCCCCGCTTTCCGTAGCGGGCGGCGTTCATGTAGAGGGCGGCTGCCTCCATTTCCAGGGCCATAACGCCCATCTTCTTCAGGCCATACACGCTGTCCAGGCCCTCGGGGACGCCAACGTGGTCGCCGTAGAACACATCGGAGGAATTCACGTTGCCCACATGGTAGGTAGCTCCGTTGGCCTCCGCCGCCTTGACGGCCTCGCTCAAGAGCTCCCAGGAGGCGATGGGGGCAAAGGTACCGGGCATATGGAACTGGCTGGCCCAGTTGGAATCGGTACAGGCGCCCTGGGCGATGACCAGATCGTACAGGTGAATGTTCTCCTGAATGGAACCGGCGGAGCCGATGCGGATGATGTTCTCCACGCCGTAGCCGTTAAACAGCTCGTGGGAATAAATGCCGATGGCGGGCATCCCCATACCGGAGGCCATAACGGAGACTTTAACGCCCTTATAGGTGCCGGTATAGCCCTGGACGCCCCGGACATTGTTTACAAGCACGGGATCTTCCAGGAAGTTTTCCGCAATGAACTTGCTGCGCAGAGGGTCGCCGGGCATCAGGACGGTTTTGCCAAAGTCGCCGGGGGCGGCGGAAATATGAGGGGTGGGGGTAGCAAGCATAATAGATACTCCTTTTCCTTATTTTTAATAGCTTCCGTCGTTTGCGGCGGTCTCGTTCTTCTCCATGGCCTTGGCCAGCTTGACGATCCGGGAGGTGCCCAGCCGGGAAGCGCCCAGCTCCAGGAACTTTTCCGCATCCTCCAGGCTGGAAATGCCGCCGGCGGCCTTGATCTTGACATGGGGAGCAACATGGGCTGCGAACAGCTCCACATCGTGGAAGGTTGCGCCGGCCTTGGAGAAACCGGTAGAGGTCTTGATGTAGTCCGCGCCGGAGTCGGAAACGCACTTGCACAGGGCAATCTTCTCTTCATCGGTCAGCAGACAGGTCTCGATGATGACCTTTAAGAGTCTGCCCTTGCAGGCCTTCTTCACAGCGGCAATCTCCTGGGTAATTTCCGGCCACTTGCCTTCCTTGGCCCAGCCGATGTTGATAACCATATCCACTTCCCCTGCGCCGTTGTCCACGGCATCGGTGGCCATAAAGCACTTGCTGGCGGTGGTGTCGTAGCCGTTGGGGAAGCCGATAACGGTGCAAACGGTCAGCTTGTCGCCTGCATAGTCCTTGGCCTGCTTCACGAAGGAGGCGGGAATGCAGACGGAGGCGGTGCGGTACTTCATGCCGTCGTCGCAGATGGCCTTGATGTCTGCCCAGGTAGCGGTCTGGGCCAATAGGGTATGATCGCAAGCCGCGAGAATTTTAGAAAGTTCCATGGGAATACACTCCTTTAGTCGTAATTTTTATCAGTTATTCTGGCCGTGAAGCCGAATGACCTTGTGATCCTGAATGCCCCTTACATAGCACTTATGGCACATGGCGATATAGCTGTCGTTGCCGCCCAGAAATACCTGGGCGCCCTGGGTGACGATGTGGCCCGAGCCATCGATTCTGGCGTTGACGGTGGCCTTGGCCCCGCAGTCGCAGATGGTTTTGATTTCCTGGATGGTATCCGCCACCTCCATAAGCCGCATGGAGCCGGGGAACAGATGGGTCTGGAAATCTGTCCGCAGGCCAAAGCACATAACGGGCACATTGCAGTCGTCTACAATCTGCCGAAGCTCATCGATCTGTGCCACGGTCAGAAATTGGCACTCGTCCACAATAATCACATCGCATTTCCCCTGGAAATCCCTCCGGAACCAGGCGTAGGCATCGGTATCCGGGGTGAGAATATCCGCCCGGGCCCGGAGGCCAATGCGGCTGGAAACCTCACGCTCCCCGTCCCGCACATCGGCGCTGGGCTTTAGCAGCCACACCCGCAGATCATTTTCCTCGTAATTGTATTTGGTAATCAGCGCCTGGGCCGTTTTGCTGGAGCCCATGGCACCGTATTTAAAATAAAGCTTTGCCATATGGATACTTCCTCCATTTTCTTTCTGCTTCCATTATACATAAAACCGAAGCCCATTGCAAGAGCAAAGGCCCACATTTGGGCAAAAGGCGGATTTCGGCGATCCCTTCCGGAAAGCTCTTGCAAAAGCGGCGCAAATCAGTTATAATGTACCGAAACCCTACGAAACGAGGAGACCGCCATGTCAGAAATGCACGAACATGACCACGATCACGACCATGACCACGACCATGCCTACCTCCATGCCCACGGGATTCCCCATTCCCACGGCCATGTCCACGAAAACCAGAAGGCGGTAATCAATCGCCTTTCCCGGGCCATTGGTCACCTGGAAAAGGTCAAGCGGATGGTAGAAGAGGGGTACGACTGCTCGGAGGTTCTGATTCAGCTGGCAGCGGTGCGGTCTGCTCTGGACAATACGGGGAAGGTCATTTTAAAGGACCATATGCGCCACTGCATGGTAGATGCGGTAACGGCAGGGGATCAGGAAGCCATCGAGGACCTGATTGAAGCAATCGACAAGCTGGTGAAATAATATGACATTGCAGGAATTTTTTATGGAGCACCCCAAGGTGGCCCTGGCCTTTTCCGGCGGGGTGGACTCCTCTTACCTGCTGTACGCTGCCCGGCAGGCCGGGGCCCAGGTAAAGGCCTACTATGTAAAAACCGCCTTCCAGCCGGAATTTGAGTACCGGGACGCTCTGCGCCTGGCAAAGGACCTGGGGGCGGAAATAAGGGTACTGACCATAGATGTGCTGAGCTGCCCGGATGTGACGGCCAATCCCAAAAACCGGTGCTACTTCTGCAAGCAGCATATCTTCGGCAATATTCTGGCATCCGCCAAGGGAGACGGCTACACCCAGGTTCTGGACGGCACCAATGCCTCCGACGATGTGGCGGACCGGCCGGGCATGAAGGCCCTGCAGGAAATGCACGTTTTGTCCCCCCTGCGCATTTGCGGCCTGACCAAAACGGAAATCCGCCGCCTGTCCCATGAGGCGGGGCTCTTTACCTGGGACAAGCCCTCCTACGCCTGCCTGGCCACCCGGATTCCAACGGGGGTTCCCATCCGGGGCGCGGACCTGGAGCGCACCGAGTGGGCAGAGGATTACCTGATGAAGCTGGGCTTCCGGGATCTCCGGGTCCGGCTTTTGGGAGACTGCGCCAAGGTGCAGCTGCCCTCCAACCAGATGGATACCTTTCTGGCCCTGCGTCGGGAAATCACCCGGGAGCTGAAAAAAAAGTATGCCGGGGTTCTGCTTGATATGGAGGCCAGAGATGGACAGTGAAATCCGGGAGGTTTTGCTGGGGGTGCAAAATGGCAGCCTGTCCGTGGATCAGGCCCTGCTGCACTTAAAGCAGCAGCCCTTTGAGGACATCGGCTACGCCAAGGTAGACCTGCACCGCCGCCTTCGCCAGGGGGCAGGAGAGGTCATCTACGGAGCCGGGAAAACTGCCCGGCAGATTATCGGCATTGTTGGCAGCCTCCGCCAAAACGGCCAGGAAGGGGTGCTTATCACCCGGATTGACGGGGAAAAAGCCGCCCTGGTAAACGAGGCTACCCCCATTACCTACTATCCCGAGGCCCGGCTGGCCGTTTCCGGCTCTATGGCAGCGCCCTGGGGCATGGGAAAAATCGTCATCGCCACCGGCGGCACCAGCGACATCCCCGTAGCGGAGGAAGCGGCGCTCACCGCGGAATTTCTGGGGAACAACGTGGTCCGGCTCTATGATGTAGGCGTTTCCGGCATCCACCGACTGATGGCCCATAGCCAGGAGCTGATGGACGCCAGCGTGGTGGTGGCCATTGCGGGGATGGAAGGGGCCCTGGCCAGCGTCATTGGCGGCCTGTGCGACTGCCCGGTAATTGCCGTTCCCACCAGCGTAGGCTACGGCGCAGCCTTCGGCGGGCTGGCAACCCTTTTGGGAATGCTCAATTCCTGCGCCAGCGGCGTATCCGTAGTAAACATCGACAACGGCTTCGGCGCCGGATACCTGGCAAGCATGATGAACCACATGGAGGCCAAGGGATGATGGATACCGTTTGGGAATTGAGCTGCAACCTGGACGATATGACGCCGGAAGACATCGCCTTTGCCATGGAGCGGCTGCTGGAAGCGGGGGCCCTGGATGTATGGACCGCCCCCATCGGCATGAAGAAGAACCGCCCGGGGGTGCTGCTCAGCGTGCTCTGCAGGGAAGCGGAAAAAGAGGCCCTGGCACAGCTCCTCTTCCGGCACACCACCACCTTAGGCGTCCGGCTTACGGAGCACCAAAGGTATCTGCTGCGCCGGGAGCAAGCGACCGCAGCCACCCCCTGGGGGCCCGTAGGGGTCAAGGCGGTGGAAGGCCGCTATAAGCCGGAATTCGAGGACCTGCGGGCCATCGCCCTCCGGGAGAACCTGCCCATCGCCACGGTCCGGCGGGAAGCGGAAAAGGCCTTTGACTCCATAAGGCAGGAACATAACGAAAGCGGCGGTACGCTTGCGTAACGCTTTCCAAAAAAGTGAATCACGGCCCCGGCTTTTGGGTTTCCAGAAGCCGGGGCCGTTTTGCGGGTTATTTACTTTGCTCCCACTGGGCGTACAGGGTAACGGTCCCTTTCTGCTTGGTGGTCAGATTTCTGAGGGTATCCCCCGGTTTGTACGCGGTGCCCTTGCCGTTCTTGGCGGTGTTCCAGCCGGTAAAGGTGTAGCCGGGCCTTGTAAAGCCGTTTTCCGCAACGGTCTGCTCCTGGTCGTAGGTGACCGTTACCTTGCCCATGCTCCCCTTGCCGCCGCCCCCATTATAGGCCACGGTGTAGGTAATGGGATCGAAGTGAGCCACCAGCATCACGGTTTCCTGGGTTCCCTTGGCAATCTTTGTTACCTTTTGGCCTTCCTGGGTGAAGGAAATTCCCTTGTCAATGCAATCCCGGATTTTCTTCAATGCAACCTTGCCGCCTGCAATGGTATTCCCGCCCAGCTCTGCGGTGATCTTGTCCACATCGATGATAATTCCCAGGTCTGAGCGCTGTTCCTTCAGCAGTCCCGCAAAGCCGGACTTACCAACGCCGTCTATGCCGCAAATGAACGTAGCTGTTTTCATGCCGAAGCCTGAATTCCTTGAATAGCATTCTCATACAGAAAATCCTTGATTGCTTCTTTTTCCCCTGTATTGTAGTAATCCAGCAAAAGGGTATTGAACTGTTCCATGTGCTTGTCCGTAATGGTCAGAAGTCCGGCCCCGGCAGGTACAAGAATCTTATTTGCAAGGGTCATGCTGGTTCGTTTGTTCCCATCCCAGAAGAATTGCCCCCTTGCGCCCCATACAAAGGCTTCCAGAGCCTTTTCTGTGGCGGTGGTACATTTCTCATTCACAATCGAATCAAATTCCGCTCTGACCTGCTGCTCTACAGGTATGGGCGGCAAGTAATCTGTACCGGAGATACCGACGGAACCGGTGCGCAGCTTGCCCCACTCCAAGGCTTCATTTCTGGCAATGTATTCGTTCAGCTTACACCAATACGCAAACGTGAGTGGTTCGTTCAGGCTCCCCAGCAAAAACCGCCATGCGTCACGCATATTGAGCACCGCCTGAATGTCATCCAGCTGAACACTTGGGACATTGACCCCCTGCAAGATGGTTTTGGTTTGCGGGAAAGTAATATTCCGGTTTTCCATGCGCATACCGCAGTAAACATTCTCATCCCACTTCTTTTTCGCAAGAAACAGGCTTTGTTCCGGGGTCATATGATATTTGTCTGAGTAATGTGTCACAGTTCTACCTCCCCTGTGGCGTCTTGTTCTGCCTCTGGTACATATTCCATTAAATCCCCCGGCTGGCAATGGAGTGCTTCACACAGTCGGGCGATTGACCGATGATCCAGGCCTCCAGTGCCATTTTTGATTGCGGTCAATGTGGCTTGGCCTAAAATCTTTTCTTTTCTGATTTTATACGAAGTAAATCCTTTTTCATCCAGGAGTTTCAATAACTTATCGTATTTTATGGGCATCGTATTTCATCCTTCCCGTGGTAGGACATATAAAAGCCCATTCCCCACTGTCTGCATTATATCACAGAATATGCACTATTTCAAGTGATAATTCTTTGCAAGAGTATACACTAAACTTTGTGCGTATTGTCAATCAATTATTACGTAAGTCTAGTGCTATGATGGGTACATAAAGAGTTGGAAACATTGTCACGCCCCCGCTATTGGTGGTATGGCTATGTGAAGAAATCGGTTATCAGCAACATTTGTGACATACAGCAGCCCCCGGAGACAATGCAGGAGGCTATAACGCGCTTAGCTTTGAAAAAGGCCCTGGATGATACGAAGCAGCTGCGCAGAGGTGAAGAGCGCCTAAAGCTGGTTGATCTGGTATTGAGGCGGCAGCAATACAACGTCCCTGGCGCGGCTATGGCTATGTACATATCTGAAAGCACTGCTACAAAGTGGATGAAAGAATTCATGTACACGGTAGCGGAATACATGGGCTTTCTGTAGCGTCTCCCCTGCTGTGCCCTGGGCCTGGCCGCCCGGGGCGCTTTTGCTATCTGTAGTGTGAATATTTGCAAGAAAAGATTCACTTTTTGGCAAGTTGTAGGCAAGTTATGTGCAAGTGAATTACAGGTTTTTGAACGTTTTGGAAGCTGTCAGCAGGTATAAAACCTGAGAAAACCTAATATTCAATTAGGCGTAAAACCTGAGAAAACCTGAAATCAAATCCCGCATAGGACTTAATAAAACTTAATATCAAGGCCATATTGAATTAGAAAAAACTAGAAATCGAATCAACACAGGACTTGACAAACTTGACTTTCAAACCCTGGCAAAACCTGACATTCGAACTTGGCAAAACCCAACATTGAATGCAGTAAAATGTAGTAGTTTCCACAGCCACCAAAGGTCCACACAAGCCCGGAGACAGACGAACGCCCCCGGCCCTGTGCCGGGAGCGTTCACCCCTTATTCCGTGTGTCGTGGCTATCTTTCCAGGTACTCCCGGAGTTCCTTCAGCCATCCGGGGACCGTGCTTCCCACCGTTCGCAATTCCCCGTTGCGGTACTCCCCCACCAGCAGTCCTTAGCCGAGCGCGGAGCTTCCGCTATCCGGGTTTGGACGCCAGCCGTCCATGAGCTTGTCATTCTCCATGATAAAGGGAGTCGCCGTATCCTGTCCCCATGAGGTGTCATATTTTCCCATAAGATAATCGCTCAGTGCCCTTCGGTTCGCAAATCGCAGCAGCCGGTAGGGCTCCTGAAAGGCAACTTTTTCTACAAAGTACAGCGTCCCGTCCTCCGCCGTCAAAAGTACGCCAACATGCCCGACAAACAGCAGAGATTCCTCCTCAGTGGGCTTATCATGGAAGAATACCGTGATAAGGCGAATCCTTTCATTCTCCTGAAAGGTAACGCCGCGGGATGCCCATTCCTCTTGTACAGTTTGCACATGGCGCGGTATTTCCGTGGTATTCTTCGCCTTCATAGAGGAATACAGTGCGCGGAAATCCGCAATGCTGCTTCCTCCCAACGCAGAGGGATCTGTTTTCAGCGTCTCCTCGTCCACAAACAGCACATCTTCACCGGCATTGATTGGAGAGTCTGCGCGCACAGAGAGGAAATCCCCAAACAGGCTCATGGCGGTGATCCGGCAGTTATAGCCCGGAAACGTCCCGTTCTTCGCCGTCCATTCGTCCTGCATGGTATAAGGGTCGTATTTCGTATACAGCAGCTCCGCTTCCTCAAAGCCATCCGTGAGCCATTCCTGCTTCACGCTGTCATTAAAGTGATCCACACGGCGGAAAAAGCCCTGAATACGCCCATCTGACACGCCTGCGTCGGAGAGCAGCTCCTGCAAAAGCTCCCTCGAACCGCTGTCGTTCAGGTTCGTGTATTCCATTTTTTCCAATGCCGGAGGCTGCTCGGCTGCGCCGCAGCCTGCAAGTACGGCGGCAATCAGCACAACACAAACAATAAAAGTGATTTCCCATCGTGATCTCATCGTTCTAATCCATCCTTTCTTTGGCGATTGCTCGATTTGCTGAGGTTATTATAGCACCGGATCATAAATTTTATGTTAAGATACCCCCTCCCCCTGGGGTCATCAAACAACAGCCCGTGCAAAGCGGTACTCTCCAGGCTCTCCGCCGTCCTAGATTGCACGGCAGGGCCACCAGCCGCCACGCAGAGCAAAAGCCGGAAGCTTCACAGGCCCCCGGCTTTTCGTTCATTCAGTTGTCCAGATATGCCCGCAGCTCTTTAAGCCACTGAGGGGAATTCTCCCCGACTGGGCGCAATTCTCCGTTGCGGTACTCCGCCACCAGAGCAAAGCCGTTGTCGTTGTCGTAAAATTCCGCTTCATCGCAATAGGGCAGCACCTTTGCGACAGCTTCCCAGCGGGAAGCAAAGCGGCGCTCCACATCCTGGACAGGAATATCATGTCCGCCACGTTTGACCCGGTTTGCAATGCGGGAAACGCTTTCGGCGGCGCTGTCCAGGCCGATATAGTACAGCCGCACCCGGTAGCCCTTTTCCACCAGTTCCCTGGCTGTGGCCTCTGTATGCCGTCCTGAGAGGGTTGTTTCCTGGGTGAACGACACGCCCTTGTCAATGCATTCCTGAATCTTCTTCAAGGCGGCCCTGCCCCCTGCAAGGGTGTTCCCGCCCAGCTCTGCGGTGATCTTGTCCACGTTGATGATGATTCCCAGGTCTGAGCGCTGCTCTTTCAGCAGTCCCGTGAAGCTGGACTTGCCCACGCCGTTCACACCGCCGATGATGGTATAGGTTCTCATGCCTGGGCCTCCTCTGCGGCGGCTTTATCCCGGGCCATCTTCTCTCGAATAGATTGCCGGATAAATCCCGCTTTTGTATATCCGTGGGAATTACAATATTTTTCCAGTTCGTCCGCTTCCTCATTCGGCATAGATAGCTTTACCTGCCGATAATGTTCCTTGATGTACTTATCATTTGCTTTTCTCTGGGCTTCCGTTAATGCCATTCCTATTCCCCCTGTATATTAGTACTTATCACTTTACCATACCCGTAAAATGTTGTCAAGATACATTGGTACTTATATACAAGTTCAACATATTAGTACTAGTATATTTGTGCAATACTCCGTCTTGATACATTGGTACTAATACAGTATAATATGGCCATACACAGGGGGAGCGCAAGCTAAACCGTATCGCTCGACCCTAGAATAAACGGTTTCGGAACGGTGACAGCACGGAGAGACGGCAAGACAAAATTCAGGAGGTACATACAATGAGCATTCAGGAAATCGACATCAAGGTAAAAGAGCTGCGGGAGCTGCAAGCCATGGTTGAGGAGGCCACCGCCCAGATTGAGGCTATCAACCAAGCCAAAGAAACCAATATGGTGCTATCTGCCAAGATATGATCGGTGTTTTGTCTGAGGACTTCACCAACGCCGACAAAATCTCCATGCGGATTGTTTCCGGGGAAGCGCTGAATGTCTATGCCACAAATGCCAATTACGCGGCCTATTAAATCGAACAGCGGGCGAACATCAATCTATCCTGGACGCTGTACGATAAAAGCACGGTTGAGCGGCTGATCAAAGATACGCCCGATCTTCTTCCCCTCCCCTCTGTGGACATCCCGCTGGATATGCGTTGGAACCGGCAGCACATTACCGAGGCAATCACCAAGGGCATATTGTTGGGCGACCCTATTCCGGAGATTGTAAAGCGGCTGATAAGCGTTGCAAATATGGGATACAACGCCGCCGTGCGGTCTGCCAGGACTGCGACCACGGCGGCGGAATGCGCCGGGCGGACAGGCACCTACAAACGGGCCGAAAAGATGGGCATCAGTTAAAACAACAGTGGGTTGCTACCCTGGACGGAAAGACCCGACACGCCCACAGGCAGTTGGATGGGCAGACTGTGGACATAGGCCAGCCATTCACTGTGGACGGCTACACCCTGGATTACCCCGGCGACCCAAAAGCGCCTGGGTATCTGATTTACAATTGCCGCTGCACCATTGTTTCCGTTGATAAGTTCCACGACCCCAACGCCCCCAGGGCTTCCAAACTGGGAGGCGTGAGCTATGAGGAGTGGAAAGCCGGGAAGGAAGTTGCGGAGGGAAACAGGTGGGGAACATATAGTAAAAGTTCTGAAAGTGCGCAGAAAAGTGTTGATAATTCACAAAATAATGGTAATTTGAAGAATAATCTTTTCAAAAGAAAATGTTGACTTTCAAATAGCCACAAGGCCGAAATTTCTACCAATATGGAGGAGAACAGCTATGGCAAAGGATGATTTCCATGTAATCGTATATCAGATTCTTGCCTATCTATACCAGTGCTTGAAGCGTGGTGGGGTGGTGAAGCCGGAGCTGCTTGGCGTGGAGAGCGACTATTTTAAGGTGAATGGGCAAAGGTTGAATGCTAGATACTGGGCATATATCATTTACAATCTGCAAAAGTTGGGCCTGATTGAGGGCGTTGAATTTGCGGATATTGATAATCTGCCATATCCACACCCCATAGATTGGGAGGCGTGCATGATAACGCCCGCCGGAATCGAATACCTGACCGACAACGCCTTTTTGCAGAAAGCGAAAGCATTTTTGAAAGACATAAAAGCGATTGTCCCTTTTACCTGATATATCCCCCCCTTGCCACACCGGCAGGCGGGGTTTCTGTGTATCATAGCCCTGCTGCTGTGATACGATAAACCAGAAGGAGGGATAACCAATGCCAAAACAAACGCATTCTTCCGGCGGCGGTGGTAGTTTCCATTATGATATTGAAATCACAGATTACGCGGAAGATGTTCCAAATCGACTATAATCAGCTCATGCCGTGCATCTTTTCTCCAGTCTTCCATAAGAACACACCGTCTCTTTTATTATGGCAGAAACAGGGGTGGATTTAAAGTTTTTTTGACAGACTGAGCTGCAAAGGTCTTCATCAACCTGGCCCTGTTCTCCGGTCTCCGGAAGGGCGAATTGCTGACCCTGGAATGGTCTGACATTGACGATGTTGTCACCGTCTCCAAGTCCGTGGGATATTCCAAGGGGGATCAGTAACGGAAAAACAGCAATTTTGAAGATGCTCAAAAAGTTAGCAAAACCGCCGATTTCTCACTGAAACCGGCGGTTTTTATGGAGCTAGTGACCTGACTCGAACAGGCGACCTTCTCATTACGAGCGGGTATTTTCATGTTTTGCCTTGTTCTGTAATGTGTGAAATCGTTTAGAGTAGCCGTCACTTTTTCGCCGTCTCGTTTCGTTTGGGTACCGAACGCCTTATTTTGTCTCGTTGGTACCCATTCGGTACCCAAGCGGTACCCAGGATTTCGGGGGTATTGTGGCGGGGTTCATCATAAGATTTCAAGGACATTTTTCTTGCATTTCGTCGGCTTCTGTGCTATGCTGTCCGTGGTGCTACCAGTAGTACCCCGGTAGGCGGTTCCCCCCTTATTTTTTCGGGGGTGATGCTTCTTTGCCCCCAATCGAAAGAAAGGGGGTGCGGTCATGGTTACATGGGAAGGTTTATTCGCTTTCTGTATGGTCGTTATCGCTATTATTTCCCTGGTTCGCCAGGACAATGATAAAAAGAAGTAACTGCCTGAGTTCCCCAACCCGCAGTTACTTCTTTTAAGTGCGCAGGGGGAACCGTTCTACTGGTAGCCCCTCTGTTGTGTTTTTATGATACCCCATTTCTTGGGCTTTGTCAATTGCTTCCCGCCAATTTGGCGGGATTTTTTATTTTCTCCTAGGCTGTGAAATCATACGGCAGCCCTTCGGAAAATTTCGGAACCCCGCTAAATAACAGGAACGGCGGCGGCAGAATGGAAATCTCACATTTTCCCGTTGCCGCCCTCCGCTTTCTCCTGCTGGAAATAGGCCAGACATTCCCGCTCACTTCTGAAATCATGGGTTTCCACGATTTTGACCCGGTAGGGCTTCCAGTTGCTCCCGGTACGCTCATTGGTCAATATCTTCTGTGCAAGAATGGTCCTGCCTGGGCTGTGGTGTTCGTCAAGAATGTATGTGGTCAAGGCTCTGCCTCCCCTGTGGCGGTCTGTTCGTCCTCCCCGATGCACCCAAGAACATAGTCCCGCAAAACGGCGTTAGAGGTCTTCCCATGCCGCCTGCAATAGTCCTTGAATTTTTCGGCCTGGTCTTTTTTTACCCTACAAGCTAGGCTTGCAATGTTTTCTTTCTGGTACTTTGCCGATGCTCTTTTTTGTGCTTCCGATGGTGCCATGAATTCACCCCCTTGCATTTTTATGATTATATCACACATCGATATGATTAACCATATACAAAATATATAGAATGCAGGGTTAATCATTGTTCAATATTCCATATTGATATATGGTTAATCATAGATTGTAATAAGCACATAAAGAGTTGGGAACCAATTCCGGGACCGCCCGATGTAACCCAATGAATCGACAAACACAAGGGCAGCAGTGACAGCACGGAGAGACGGCAAGACAAAATTCAGGAGGTACACCAAATGAGCATTCAGGAAATCGACATCAAGGTTAAAGAGCTTCGGGAGCTGCAAGCCATGATTGAAGATGCCACCGCCCAGATTGAGGCCATCAAGGATTCCATCAAGCTGAAAATGGTGGACGAGGGAACGGAAGCCCTACAGGGCAACGGCTGGAAAGCCACCTGGCACACCGTCACTACCAGCCGCCTGGACAGCAAGGCTTTGAAGGCCGCTCACCCCAATCTGGTAGCCCAGTACAGCAAGACAACCAGCGCCACCCGCTTCACCCTGGCATGAAAAAAGCCCCTTGTGCAAGCCCTGGAAAAGCAATCGCACAAGAAGCCCAATAACCCCGGCGGGGTCAAGGCCATTATATTCCAAGGCCCCGCCACAAGTCAAGAATAAATGGAGGAATCAAACAATGATTGACCCGAAAGAAATCTGTGAAATTCAAATTGACCTTACCGTAGCATCGGCCAGTATGGAAATGCTTTCAACCTGTTTTTTGGAGGAGTATGACCCGGCCACCAGGGGCGCAAAGCTGGATGAAGCCCGGTTCAATATGTACGGGAATGTGATGGTTTCCATTCACAACCAGCTTCTGGACGTTCTAAAGGCTCTTGATAAAGCAATGGTGAGCACGGCAGAACAGGCTGAACAACAAGCCGAAAATTCCCGCATTTCCAATTGACACAAGCCCGATACACGAGGTACAATACAAGGGGTTAGAAGCCCCAGAAATGGAGGAATTGACAATGTGGTTCTTCGCTATTCTCGCTTTCCCGTTCTTTGTTCTGGCTGAAGTACTCAAGCACAGTAAATGATTGAAACCGCTCCCGGTTCGTCCGGGGGCGGTTTTCTGCTACCTTGGGGGAGGGGGAATTGCGCATTCCCGCCCCCGCTTGGTTAGTTGTCTGAGTATCCCAAGGTTTCCAAAGGTTTTTTGAAGCAGTTCAATCAGCTGTTATCCTCTACATCGATAACGCTTGGGTCATCGCAAACGTCGTCTAGGTACTTCCGGCGCAGTTCTTCCATGGTTTTCAGTTCACCAAGGGGGTTTTCCCTCTTCTGGCCGATTTCCAGTTCTGCCTTGTCCGTCAAGCTCTGGCCGCTGTTTTTCAGCAGGAAGATAGAAACCGGCTCGGAACACTGCCTTGCAAGGCCCATCTGGGCGATAATTGCCGCCCAGGAGCTTCTCAGGCCGTCCAGGTACTCGGAAGATTTTCCGCTGTTCCGCTGGATATACCGGTAGATATGCCCCCTGCTGTAGCCGCAGGCGGCGGCAAAGCCAAGCATGGTGGGAATACCCTTGCTTGTTTGCAAGAGGTCATGTAGGCCGTAGCTGTGGCTTCTAGCTCGTCCACATTGTCCAGGTCTACCCGGCCCCGCTTCTTTGCAGCGGCCAGTAATTCCAGCTGTTGGTCAATGGCCACTCCCAAAGCCTCCGCTTTCAATTGGTCGCTGACCTCTTTGTAGGTGCCCTGCTTCGGGGTATACAAGCGGTTCCCTTCGGTGCTTCCGTAGAGCTGAGAGGCCATTTCTTCCACGCTCTGTCCCGCCCCCTTCCTGATCGGTTGATTTGGCATTTAATACCTCCTTGTGTAAGTTTGGTGAGATGTACGACACGATGAAAAAGTATTTTCCCGCCATGCCCGTATACTTGCCCCGTGGCGGCTTTGAGAGCCTTGTAGAACCGTGCATTCCGGTTTTTTCGTAGCGGATGGTATGTTTATACCCCCATAGGGGTTTCCTGATTTTGTCCCTGATAAATTGGGGCATTTTTCCGCAAGTTTGCAATGCACTTCTCTTTCTCCTCCGGGGTCATTTCCCGGCGGTACGGATTCTTCCCAAAACGGAACGGATACAATGCGCAACGCTCAACGGTGCAAAGCTTTACTTCGTTAGAGCTGCCGCAGCAGCAGTCCAGGCATTTCAAGCGGATTGCTTTCAAGGGTGTAGTTGCTTCCATGATATAAAACCTCCTTAAATGGCCTCTTTCCAAAAGTCGTAGTAGCGCATTTCTCGGATGCGTCCAGAAAAGAAATGGTAGATTCTGTGGTCACAATCCATGTTGCTATCACAAAAATAGGCGGGAATCAGATGGATGGTATAGTCCCCCGGCTCCAAAGGAATTTCCTCGTTTTCGTCTGCAAACGGCATCTTGTCCATGATGTTGACAACCTGGCTATAGCTGATTTCTGGATGTTCTCGCCCGGTAAAGAATCGGTATGCCCTGAAAAAATCCTGGAAAACAGAAAGGTAATCATCAGCGTTCCAACGGCTATCGGGATTTTCCATACAGGCCCATCTAACGGCCCTTTCAAGTTTCTGTCTATTCATGTGTTTACCTCCAAAATTCGATTTTGTGTAATTGAAATGTGCAGCCATTACTCCTTGGACATTTTTCATTTAGCATTATTCTATTTCTAATTCTATTTCTTCGTCTGTATCTGCTTCTGCTTCTCTTTCCACCCCTATAGGGGGGCTATAGGGAGGGTATAGGGGGGCTGTGTTTTATCTATTCCTGTTCCTCTTTTCATCAGCCCCTTTTTGCCGTCATTGACCCGTGCCGCATAGTCTTCAATTGCTTCGTCAATGTAAGGCCGCATAGCGCAAAAGACAACATTTGACAGCGGGTCTAAATCGGGGTACTCCCCTGTCTCGAAATACGCAAAAGCAGCCTTTAACCCTTTCCCTGTATTCTCGTCCGGTACTGCATCAATGGTGGCTTTACTGCTCAAAAAGCACTTGAACCATGTGGCTCTTTTTTCCTTCTTCGCCATCTCCACCCCCCTTATCGCCCAACGGCGGGAAATTCCAGAATCCCGTGCCCTTGCTGTGGCGGCACAATATCCCCGCCACCTGAGCAGCGCAAATAGTCCAGAACGGCGGCATAGCTCACCAGGTAGCACCGCCCGGGTTTCCGGGCCGGAATGGCCTCGGTTTTGAGCAGCCGATACAAAGTGTACTCTGTCAGGCCCCCGATACCTTCCCGGTTGAGCCGAGCAATCACCGCACGGGGGCGTAGCATATCTTGCGCAAAATCCATTTTCATCGCCTCACCTCCCTTTCCCGTTTGCTTTCTGCCACCCTTTCGATTGTCTCAAGCATAAGCGTCTGCTTCTCCTCTGGTAGCTCTCGGCGCATCCACTTTGAAAGCGTGCAATCCACAATTCCAAGTGCTTCCGCAAGCTCCCACGCCCTTACTCCGTTGCGTTTCAAGGCATTTCGTATTGCTATGTTCTCCATTTGTTTGTGTCCTCCTTTGCTTTCTTCTTGACTGCGTCCTTAGTATATGATAAAATCGATGTGTAGTAAAGAGCACATTTATACTCATGATTAGCAATTTGATTGGATGGTGTAGATTGTTGAGCACATTAGAAGGAATGGGAAAGCGTATACAGCAACGAAGGAAAGAGCTTAAAATTACTCAGATTGGGCTTGCAAAAGCGCTTGGGCTGTCCGAAGACAGTAGATCGGCAATTTCAAAATGGGAAAATGGGAAAGAATTTCCGGCAACCGCATTGATTCCACAGCTCTGCGATATTCTCCGCTGTGATGTTGGGTATCTGTTTGGTGAATATGAGTTACCCACAAGGGAATTGACGGATATTTCGAGAGAAACAGGATTATCCGTGGAGGCCATAGAGGAACTCAGAGACCTGAATGAAATCCCCTATTTCAAAAATTTTATACCCGTTCTGAACTGGCTTCTTGTAAATGGTCTGCTCGATTTTGACATTCTAGCTACCATTACTCAGCTGAAAACAGATGCCGAAACCGTTAAAGCACTTGACTACTATGACGAATCCATGCCATACAAAGAACGTGCATCCCAAATTGCAGAATACAACAGCGCTCAGAACAATAGCGATTTAATGAAATTCAAGGCTGACTGTGCTTTTCGGAAGCTACTGGACAAATACTTTGACGAAATTGCTGGCTCGGATAACGTTGGTAAAAAGATTACAGGATGGGAGGTAATCGAAAATGGCATCGATTGAAAAACGTGGCAACGGCTACCGAATCACCGTATGCCTGGGAACGGACATATACGGGAAAAAGCTCTTTGAAAAAATCACCTACCACCCAGAACCGGGGCTGACCCCGGCAAGGGAGAAAAAAGCCGTTGAAACCTTTGCTTTTGATTTTGAACAAAAGGTACTCAATGGGAAGGTGCTGGACGGCAGAAAAACCACCCTATATGATTTCTCGGAACGCTGGCTAAAAGAAGTCGGTGCCCAAAAGCTCCAGCCCAAAACCCTAGCGGCATACACAGACATTCTCAACGGCATTATGCCAAAATTGGGGCACTACAAGCTCACGGAGCTAAAGCCCGCAGTACTCAATTCCTATTTTTCCTCCCTGACCCAGGATGGGGCCAGAAAGGACGGAAAGCCGGGGGGGATATTCCAAGGGTACCATTGCCAAGGCAAAGAATACCCTTTCTTCCGTCCTGAGTACGGCGGTGGAATGGGAGCTGATTGAAAAGAACCCATTGGAGCGGGTGCATTTCAGCGCTGAACCTACCGCCGAAACCCTGAAATTCTGGACACTGGAACAATGCACCGCATTCCTGGAATTCATTGAAAAGCCCTACCAGGTGACCACCAAGGGCCACACCCGAACCGATGATACCGGCATCCCCTATGGAGTAGGGGATTACACCCGCACAAAGGAGCTGCAAGAGCAATTAAAGGTCTTCATCAACCTGGCCCTGTTCTCCGGTCTCCGGAAGGGCGAATTGCTGACCCTGGAATGGTCTGACATTGATTTTGAAAACGATGTGGTGACCGTCTCCAAGTCCGTTGGATATTCCAAAGGGGAACAGTTTCTGAAAGCGCCCAAAACAAAGCACAGCTTCCGAAAGATTGCAATCCCCCATTTTTTCACCCAGCGTATCAAGGCTATGAAAACAGACCGCACCCGCTACCGCCTGAGTTTGGGCGATTACTGGCAGGGCGGCGAATGGTTGTTTGTTCAGGAGAACGGCAAGTTGATGAATTACAGCACCCCCTATCAGGCGTTCCATGATTCCATCCTGCGGTATAACGAAAATCACCGGGAGCCGTTGCCCGTGATTCCGCTGCATGGTCTTCGGCACACCTCCGCCACACTGTTGATTGCGAATAATCAGGACATCCGTTCCGTGACTGCCCGCCTGGGTCATGCGGAGACAAGCACCACCCTGAATATCTACACCCACTTTCTGGAATCCACCGATAAAAAGTCAGCGGACATTCTGGAAAATGTACTGGTGAAACACGCCTGAAAATAAAAAAATTTCCGCTTCGGTACCCAAATAGTACCCAAGCGGAGAATCAGCCGATTTTACATCGTTCAAAAAGTTACAAAAACACCCGGTTTTACTAGAAAACCGGGTGTTTTTCTGGAGCTAGTGACCTGACTCGAACAGGCGACCTTCTCATTACGAGTGAGATGCACTACCGACTGTGCTACACTAGCATTCTTGGAACCAGTGTATTATACTCGGTTTGCCGACAGAAGTCAAGGGTTAAATCATTTTCAACTGCCGCATTTTTTCCCGGAGGGACAGCAGGTCATCAAATGTTTCCGGGCGTTTGTTGACGTCCCGAAGCAGGGCAGAGGGATGATACATGGGCATCATCCAGCGGCCCAGGCGGTAGGTCCAGTGGCCGTGGTCTGTGGTAATGTGCAGGTCCGGGTCAATGATTCGCTGGGCAGCGATACGGCCCAGGCAGACGATGATTTGGGGATCCAGGAGGTCAATCTGGTTGTCCAGATAGTGGAAACAAGCCTCCTGCTCCTGAGGGCGAGGGTCCCGGTTTCTGGGGGGGCGGCATTTGACGATGTTGGCAATGTAGCAATTCTCTCTTGTCACATCTATGATGGAGAGCATATCGTCAAGCAGCTGTCCTGCCGGGCCCACAAATGGGATGCCCTGCAGGTCCTCCTGCTCTCCGGGGCCTTCCCCGATGAAGAGGAGCTTGCTTTCTCTGTTTCCGGTACCAAAGACCACATGGTGCCGGGTCTGGGCAAGCTCACAGTCCCGGCAGTTTTCGCAGGCCTTTTCCAGTACTTCCCAATCCATTTTCAGCATATCAGCCGCTCCTCCTTCTGCTCTGTCTCCGGCGACGGCGCATAGCCCGATGGCGGCGGCGCAGCAGCGCATTGATCCCCAGATAGCTGATTGTTGGCACAAGCAGCACGGCACAGATAATGGTAACCACCCTGGATGCTCCGGATTGCTCCCCGTCCTTCTTGGGGGCCAGGGCGCTGTACACCGTCAGCCCGGAGTCCGCAGCGGTACGAACCGACTCCTGCGCCAGCAGTCGGGTTTCCATAATGCAGGAATTCCGGTACCACAGCTCGATGGTGGCAATCAGGTCCCCCTTTTCAACGGGAGCCGACAGGCCGCCGTTCACCACCGAAACGTTCCTGATCAGGTTGGTCATCTGGGCCTTGCTGGGAAGTACCGAATCAATATTTTCCGCCGCCACGCCTATGGCATCCGTATCTCCCCCGCTCACCGGAATCTGCTCCATGGTCATGCCGTCATAGATAACCCGGTTTACCTTAAAGTT
>CAKTHQ010000038.1 GCA_934565415.1 uncultured Oscillospiraceae bacterium | reverse complement strand
GTCTTCAGAACCTTCTTTTCACCGGCCTTGTTCAGCTCTTCAACGCGCTTGTACAGCTCAGGAGCTACGAAAGGGCCCTTTTTGATACTTCTGCTCATTTCATTTCCTCCTTACTTGCTGTTTCTGCGCTTGATGATGAACTTGTTGGTGGGGTTCTTGCCCTTCCGGGTCTTATAACCCAGAGCAGGCTTGCCCCAAGGAGTGACAGGGCCGGGACGACCGACAGGTGCGCGGCCCTCGCCGCCGCCGTGAGGATGGTCATTGGGGTTCATGACGGAGCCGCGGACGGTGGGACGGATACCCATGTGACGGGTACGGCCGGCCTTACCGATGTGGACATTCTCATGATCCAGATTACCAACCTGGCCGATGCAGGCGGTGCAGTTCATCCGAACGTAGCGAACTTCGCCGGAGGGAAGTCTGACCTGAGCCAGCTCGCCTTCCTTAGCCATCAGCTGAGCGGCGGCACCGGCGGAGCGAACCAGCTGTGCGCCGTGGCCGGGCTGCAGCTCCACGTTGTGGATCACAGTACCCACGGGGATGTTGGCGATGGGCAGGCAGTTGCCGGGCTTGATGTCAGCGGTAGCGGAGGAGACGACCTTGTCGCCGGCCTTCAGGCCGTAGGGAGCCAGGATGTAGCTCAGGGTCTCGTCTTCGTACTTGATAAGAGCGATGAAAGCGGACCGGTTGGGATCGTACTCGATGCGCTGCACGGTAGCAGGCATATCCAGCTTCTGACGCTTGAAGTCGATCACACGGTACTTACGCTTGTTGCCGCCGCCGCGATGGCGGACGGTGATATGACCATAGCTGTTGCGACCTGCATTCTTCTTGAGGCTCTCAACCAGGCTACGCTCAGGTTTTGCCTTCTTATCTACGCCGTCGAAAGCGGAAACGGTCATGTTTCTGCGGGACGGGGTATAAGGCTTAAAAGTTTTAATAGCCATTTGCGTTTCTCTCCTTTATTGAGATTTGGTTTAGACCATACCCTCGAAGAACTCGATGGTCTTGGAGTCGGCGGTCAGGGTAACGACGGCCTTCTTGTAGGCAGCCCGCTTGCCGGCGGGGTAAGCGCCGGTGCGCTTGACCTTACCCTGCATCCGGATGGTGTTGACCTTGGCAACCTTCACACCGAAGGCCTGCTCAACGGCAGCCTTGATCTCGGTCTTGTTGGCGTCCACGTCTACCATGAAGACATACTTCTTATCAGCGACAGACTCCATGGACTGCTCGGTGATAACAGGTCTTCTGATGATGTCATAAACGTTCTTCATTACGCGAATACCTCCTGGATCTTCTGGAGCGCGGCCTTGTCCACAACCAGCTTATCGGCGTGCAGCACGTCGTAGGTGTTCAGCAGGTTGGCGAAGGTCACTTCGCAGCCTTCGATGTTGCGGCCGGAACGGACAACGTTCTGGTCGGCGGCGGCGGTCACAACCAGAGTCTTGGTGGTGCAGCCGACGGCGTTCAGGAACTGAGCGAAGGTCTTGGTCTTGGGGGCATCCATCTTGATCTCGTCGATCACAACCACAGCCTGCTCGCTGGCCTTGGCGGACAGGACGCTCTTCAGAGCCAGCCGCTTGGCCTTCTTGTTCAGGGTGTAGCTGTAAGAACGGGGCTTGGGGGCAAACACGATACCACCGTGAGTCCACTGGGGAGCACGGGTGGAACCCTGGCGGGCCCGGCCGGTGCCCTTCTGACGCCAGGGCTTACGGCCGCCGCCGGAAACCTCAGCGCGGGTCAGAGCGCTCTGAGTGCCCTGACGCTTGTTGGCCAGGTGATTCTTGACTGCGTCATGGACGGCAGCCTCGTTGGGTTCGATGCCAAACACAGCTTCGGGCAGTTCGATCTCGCCAACCAGCTTGCCGGACATATTGTAAACATTCGTCTTAAGCATGATTTAAGATCTCCTTTCCTTAGCCTCTTGCGGAAGCCTTCTGGGGATTTCTGCCGGAAGCCTTCTGCGGGTTCTTGCTGATGCCGGTCTCGACATTCTTGATCCGGTTGTTCTTCACGGTGTTGCGGATGTAGACAAGACCGCCCTTGGGGCCGGGGATGGCGCCGCGGATAACGATCATGTTCAGCTCTGCGTCCACCTTCACCACATCCAGATTCTCGATGGTGACCTGCTCGCAGCCCATCTGGCCTGCGCCAATCTTACCAGGGAAAATACGGGACTGGTGGGAAGAAGCACCCATAGAACCGGCGTGACGGTGGACAGGGCCGCCGCCATGGGTCATGGGGGTACGGCCGGCGCCGTAGCGCTTTACAACGCCCTGGTAGCCGTGGCCTTTGGTGATGCCGGTCACATCGATCTTGTCGCCGGCAGCGAAGGTGTCAGCCTTGACTTCGTCGCCAACGTTCATGTCGGCAGCGCCTTCCAGCTTAAACTCCTTCAGGTACTTCTTGGGAGCCACACCAGCCTTCTTCAGGTGGCCGGCTTCCGGCTTGCTCAGCTTGTGCTCCTTAACGTCGCCAAAGCCGAGCTGGACGGCGGTGTAGCCGTCGGTCTCAACGGTCTTCTTCTGAGTCACGACGCAGGGGCCTGCTTCCACAACGGTAACAGGGATAACCTTGCCGCTCTCATCGAAGATCTGGGTCATGCCCACTTTTTTGCCGATGATTGCTTTTTTCATGGTTGCGTTTTCTCCTTTATTAGGTTATTGGTTGACGATTGCATTGGGACATTCGCCAACATGACCCGTCCGCCCGATGCCAGACAGTGCGGGCAGCTGAGATCACTTAATAGAATGTTAAGCGATTACAGCTTTATCTCTATCTCAACACCAGCGGGCAGATCCAGGCTCATCAGAGCCTCAATGGTCTTCTGGTTGGGGTTGAGGATATCGATCAGTCTCTTGTGGGTTCTGCGCTCGAACTGCTCACGGCTGTCCTTGTACTTGTGGACGGCCCGAAGGATGGTGACCACTTCCTTCTTGGTGGGCAGGGGGATGGGGCCGGAAACCTGGGCGCCGTTGCGCTTGGCGGTCTCCACGATCTTTGCCGCGCTGGAGTCGATCAGCTGGTGATCATAAGCCTTCAGCCGAATGCGGATCATCTGGTTTGCCATGTGTTGTTTTCCTCCTTGATGTAACGTACTCAGTTTGCATAGATGTCTGGGTACGGTCGAACTGTTTGTTCACGCTTCCGTGCGTATCACTTCAGGCCATGAAAATTGGCCGACAAGCGCCGACCATTCTTCTGTCCTGGCGATATACGCCAGCGAAACAGAAGCAGTTCAGCCGCCCGATGACCGGACATACTCCGCAGAAGTTACCGTCAAAAGACGCAATCTCCTGCATCATCGCATCGCAGTGCGCAGTCTTCCTACACACGCTCAGATATAATACCACCTGGCGCCTTATTTGTCAAGAATTTTTTCAGAACTTTTTACAAAAATTCAGGCCAATTTTTGTAGGTTTGTGAGAAAAACAGCTGTCCGCAAAATGTGGACAGCTGCTAAAATCACTTATGTTCCCACTCCTTGTACAGTGCGGCCTTTTCGTAAAGCCGCAGGTAGCTGTCGTAGCGGGTTTTTTCAATATTCCCTGCTTCCACGGCCATTCTCACGGCGCAGCCCGGCTCGCGCCTGTGGGAGCAGTCTGCAAACTGGCACTCCCCCAGGCAGGGGGCGAAGTCCGGGAAAGCATATTGCAGGTTCTCCTTTAGGATCACATCCATCTGATCCGTATCAAAGGAGGAAAAACCTGGGGTATCCATAACGAAGGTCTCGGGGTCCAAGGTAAAGAGCTCCACATGGCGGGTGGTGTGCCGCCCCCGGCCCAGTTTTTCGGAAACCTCGCCGGTGGCCAGGCCCAACCGGGGCATAAGGGCATTGAGAATGCTGCTTTTGCCCACACCGGAGTTTCCCGTAAAGGCGGTAAGCTTTCCCTGGAGGGCCTTCCGCAGCTCCTCAACCCCGAACCCGGTCTGGGCGCTGGTCGGGATTACCCGAAAACCGGCGTGGCGATAGATCCGGCACAGATCGGCAGCCTCATCCAGGTCCGTCTTGTTGACGCACAGGATGGTCTCTACGCCCTTATTGCCTGCAATGGCCGCCACCCGGTCAATCAGGAAGGGCTCCGTAACGGGGTTTACATTGGCAGCGAAAATCACCAGTGCATCCACATTGGCCACCGCCGGACGGACAAAGCCGTTCTTCCGGGGCAGCACCTTCTGGATCATGCCCTTGCCTTTGGTTTCCGTCACCGTTACCAGATCCCCCGTCAGAGGAGACATTCCCTCTTTTCGCAGGATCCCCCGGCCCTGGCAGGTCAGGATGCCCTCCGGCAGGGCCACATCGTAGAAACCGCTGATGGACCGGACAATTCGGCCCTGTCTTTCCTCATTTGCCATCAAATGTCACTCTCTGGGTCATATATTTCTCTCCGTCGATATACAGCTCGTAAACCTTTGTGCCGCTTCCCGTCAGCTTGATGACATATTCCGTGGAGCCCGCCGGGATCCGCTCGTCCTCCACAATGGCGTTGTCATCCTGCAAAATGGTCAGCAGATAGGGCTCGCTGCGGTTAGGCACCGTAAAGCGGACATCTACGGTGGTTTCCGTAGGCTCCGTAGGTCCCTCCGTTGCTTCCGCCGCATTGGTTGTCTCCGTCGTTTCGCCGCCGCCCCGGGAGGTTTTCAGGACGATTTCTTCATCCAGCTTTGCCGCCGTTCCCTTTTCCGGAGACTGGGAAATGACCTCGCCTTTTGGCTTGTCACTCTTGGCCGTCTCAACACGGATATTGGTAAAGCCCAAATCGGTAAGCTCCTTCCGGGCATTTTCCGCACTCAAGCCAACCACATTCGGCAGTTTCACCGTCTCCGGTCCGGAGCTGATATAAACGGTAATGGTGGTGCCCTGGCTCAGCTCCGTGCCAACCTTGGGCTCCGTACGGGTCACATTCCCCGCCTCCACATAGGCGCTGGCCTCGGTCTGCTCCACAATGCTTACATTCCGCAGGTCCTGCAAAATCTTTACGGCCTGGTCTCTTGGCATATCCACCACATTGGGCATCTCCACCGTCTCCGGGCCGGTACTGACCCAAAGGCTGATAACCTGTCCTTCGGACAGCTGGGTTCCCGCGGCAGGCTCCGTGCGAATGACCTTTCCTTTGGCCGTATCGTCGCTGGCCTCGTACCGCACCAGGCTGTCAAAGCCCTGGCCGGTAAGGAAGGACTTGGCCTCTTCCTCCCCCACATCCCGCAGGTCCTCCATGATTTTAACCACCGGCTCCTCCCCCAGGGAAACGGTAATCACGATTTCCGTTCCTTTGGACACCTTGCTGCCGCCCTCCGGCTCCTGGAGCATGATCTGTCCTTTTTGATAGGTATCATCATATTGCTGGGGCTGGAACCGGATCTTGAAGTCCGAATATTTGTCCATCAGCTCGTCGGAATACTCCATACCGACAAGGTAAGGCACCTCCACCAGATCCTTATCCTTATTCAGAAGCGCCCCGTTGAACAGGGCCAGCAGGAAGGCGCCAATGGCCAGCACCGCCACGGCGCTGCATACAATCACCGCAATGGTGGCAATCCGGTTCCGCTCCTCCCGCTTCCGCTGCTCTTCTTTCTTTCTCAGAGCTGCCCGGCGCATGGCCTCCGTATTCTGGCTGATGGGGCGCCTGCCGGTATTCTGGGAGACCGGCGGCCGCTGCTGAGGAACCCGGCCGGTATTCTGGGGTACCCGGCCCGTATTCTGGGGAACCCGGCCGGTGTTTTGGGGCACCCGTCCCGTATTCTGGTGGCTTTGCCCCCTGGGCGGATTGGGAATCCCGTTTTTGGCATTGGCTACCCGCTCCGCCGTGGTTTTTGGATAGGTAGAGGCCATACCCTTGATTGCAATGGGATGCTCCGAAGGAGCGCTGGCCTGATACTTGAAATCAACGGCCGGGTTTTTCCGGAATTCCTCCATATCCTGCAGCATTTCCGTAGCGGAGGCATACCGGTCCTTCGGCTCCAGGGCCATGCCTTTTAAAATAATCTGCTCCAGACCCAGCGGAATATTGGGATTGAGGGAGGAGGGCTTTGGTGCCCCCCCGTTGATATGCTGGATGGCCACCGCCACCGGAGATTCCCCATCGAAGGGGGGGCGGCCGGTCATCATTTCGTACATAACCACACTCAGGGAGTAAATATCCGACCGGCTGTCGGTATAGCCGCCCTTGGCCTGCTCCGGGGAAATGTAGTGAACGGAGCCCAGAGCCTCCTTGGTCAGGGTATTGCTCTTATTCATTACCCGGGCAATACCAAAGTCCATCACCTTAATGCTGCCGTCTTTCAGCACCATGATATTGTGTGGCTTAATGTCCCGGTGGACAATCCCCCGGCTGTGGGCGTGCTCCAGGCCCTTGGCAATCTGCATGGAGAAGTGCAGGGTTTCCTTCCAGTTGAGCACACCCTTCACTTCCATATATTGTTTCAGGGAAATACCATCAATGAGCTCCATGACGATGTAATTGCCCGTATCCGACGCGGATACATCATACACCTGAACGATGTTGGGGTGGCTCAGCATGGCCACGGCCTCGCTCTCCGCCCGGAAGCGGCGGCGGAACTCCTCATCTCCCGAAAATTCGTCCTTCAGAATTTTGATGCCCACCAACCGGTTCAGCCGGTGGTCCAGCGCTTTGTATACGACGGCCATGCCGCCGGTGCCGATCACTTCCAGAATCTCGTACCGGTCATCCAGCAGCCGTCCAATATAATGATCCATATTGAATTCAGCTCCTTTCAGACCCGCTACACAGAAACCAGAATACTCGTTACATTGTCCGGAGAGCCACGCATTTTGGCAATGTCCAGCAAACGCTTGCAGCAATTTTGCTTCTTCATCCCGTGGACCACTTCAAACAGAATCTCCTGATCATCCAGCATATTGCTCAGGCCATCGGAGCACAGAAGCAGGAAGCTTCCCTTCTCCAGGTCCTGCCTGTAAATATCCGCCATAATGGTGGGCTCGGTCCCCACCGCCCGGGTAATAAGGTTCTTTCCCGGGAAGGTCTTCGCCTGCTCCGGGGTCAGCTCCCCCCGGTCCACCATCAGCTGGACCACGGAATGGTCCTTGGTAATCTGGCGGATGGAGCCGCTTGTAATATGATAGCAGCGGCTGTCCCCTACGTTGATGATGGAGGTCTGGTTTTTCCGGACCACCGCGGCAACCAGAGTGGTACCCATGCCTGCAAATTCCTCAAACTGGCAGGCCTGGTCGTACACCGTAAAGTTGGCCAGCTTCACCGCCGACCTTAAAATCATGTCGCATTTGTCCCAGTCCGTCTGAGGCGTCCAATTCCGGGTGACCTCCTGGACGAAAACCTCCGCCGCCAGGGAGCTGGCAACGTTTCCGGACTTGGCGCCGCCCATACCGTCACAAACCACAAAGAGCATACTGTGCCGGTCCAGCTTTTCTATATGAAAGGCGTCCTGGTTCTGTTTTCGGACGCAGCCTACATCTGTCAGGCCCCAGCTTTGCATGGGTTCCCTCCTCTCTTTTCTAGCCTTCCCCTCCCAGGCAAAGGCTTGGGAGTTACGCCTTCTCCCGGTTGTATTTTCTTCTCAGCTGCCCACAGGAAGCGTCAATATCGCCGCCCAGCGTCCTGCGGACGGTGGCCGGGATACCGCCCTCTTCCAGTATCTTCTGGAACTGGGCCACGGCCTCCTTGGTGCTGGGCTTTAAGGGGCTTTCCTCCACATGGTTCAAAGGAATCAAATTGAAGTGGCAAGGCAGGCCCTTCATCCGCCGCAAAAGCTCCCTGGCGTTTTCTTTGGAATCATTGACGCCGCCGATCATGGCATATTCAAAGGAAATCCGCCGGGAGGTAGCCGCATAGTACCGGCGGCAGGCGTCAATCAGCTCCTGGCTGGGATAAGCCTTATTCACCGGCATAATGGTATTGCGAATTTCATCATTGGGCGCATGGAGCGAGACGGAAAGGGTCAGCTGCAAATTGCGCTTCGCCAGCTCGTCAATCCTGGGCACCAGGCCGCAGGTACTCAGGCTAATATGCCGCATGGAGATGTTCATCCCCTCCGGGCTGTTCACCAGCTCCAAAAAGCGCATCACGTTGTCGAAATTGTCCAGGGGTTCCCCGATGCCCATGAGCACAATGTGGGAAACCGGCTGGCCGGAATCCACCTGGGTAAAAAGGACCTGATCCAGCATTTCAAAGGGCTCCAGCCGCCTCACCAGACCGCCTAAGGTTGAGGCGCAGAAGGCGCAGCCCATCCGGCAGCCAACCTCCGTAGAGATGCAAACCGTGTTTCCGTAGTGATAGCGCATGAGCACCGTTTCCACACAGTTGCCGTCGGACAGCTCCCAAAGGTACTTGATGGTGCCGTCCCGCTGGGATTCCTGCTTGCGCACCACCTTTGGGGCCTGAATGGGGTAGGTTTCCGCCAGGGTATCCCGCAGGCCCTTGGGGAGATTCGTCATTTCGTCGTAGCTCCGGGCCCCTTTGTGGAGCCAGCTATAAACCTGCTTGGCCCGGAAGGCGGGCTGGCCCAATTCTTTGAAAATGGCCCCCAGCTCCGGCAGGGTGTTGTTTTTCAGATTCATAGCTTCCTCCGCAGTCTGGCAATAAAAAATCCGTCGGTATCCCACTGGCCTGGGTACAAGGTCAGCATTCCCGTATCATTTTCCGGAAAAATCTCCGGCAAATTCAGCTTTTCCAGGAAAAAGTCCGGGTGGGCTTCCAAAAATGCTGCCACCACCTCTTCATTTTCCCGTTTTAATACGGTGCAGGTGGAATACATCAGCACGCCACCTTTTTTTACATAGCGGGCTTGATTCCACAAAATGGCCTTTTGCAGCTCCGGGAGCTCTTTTGTACTTTCCAAATCCCGGCAGCGGATATCCGGCTTTTTCCGGATGATGCCCAGGCCGGAACAGGGGGCGTCCACCAGGACTACATCCATGGCTTCCTGCCACTCCGGTACAAATTGGGCCGCATCCTGGACCCCGGCCTGAATGTTTGTCAGCCCCAGCCGCTTGGCCCCGTTTTCGATGAGTGCGATTTTATGGGGATGCACATCCCGGGAAAGAACGGTTCCCCTGCCCCCCATATCCATAGCCGCAGCAAAGCTTTTTCCGCCCGGTGCGGCGCAGCAGTCCAGCAACCGGATGCCGCCTGCCTTTGGCAGCTCCGCGCAGCGGACGCTGAGCCGGGAAGCCGGGTCCTGGACATAGAACAATCCTTCCCGGAAGGCAGGCAAATTTTCCAGGTTCCCGGTGCCGCTGAGCACCAGGCAGTCCGCCATCCAGCTGTGGGGAGTGGCCTCCACGTTCTGGTCTTTCAGCAGCTTTATCAAAGACTCGGCATCCGTTTTGGTGGTATTTACCTGGATGACCGTATCCGGGGCGGCGTTGTCCGCCTGCAGGATAGACTCCAGCATTCCCTTGGGCACATTGGCTTTCAGCAGAGAAACCAGGGCCTCCGGGTGGCTGTATTTGTCCTCGAAAGAGGTGGGCTCCCGCAAGCTGCCCTTGGTGCGCACTGCGCTTCTCAGCACGCCGTTCACCAGGCCCACCTGACTTTGGGGCACATACTTTTTCGCCAGCGCAACCGCTTCGTTCACCGCGGCGCTGTCCGGAATCCGGTCCAGATCGTAGATCTGGTAAAGGCCCAAATGGAGGATGTCCCGGGTAGCAGGATGCAGGTCTCTGAGCTTGCCCTTCAGCAGCTGCTTGAGGTAGAAGTCCAGCCGCCCGCGGTTTTGCACCACGCCGTAAACCAGGCGAGTGGCCAGGGCTGCCTCTCTGCCATCCAGCTTATCCTTGCGGATGCTCTCTTTTAATACGGCATTGGACCAGCCGCCCTGGCGGCGGCAGGCAGCCAGGGTGCCGAAGGCCGTCTCCCGGGCCCCCATTACAGATCCTGGGGGTGGCCCCGGAAGTAATCCGGCGCGTTCATCCGCTTGCCGCCTTCGGCCTGCAGGACCCGGATTTCCACGGCCCCTTCTCCGCAGGCGATGGTCAGGCCGGTTTTGGTCAGGCCCAGCACTTCCCCGGGGGTGCCCTTACCGGGAACCACACGGGTATCAATGACCTTAAAAAGCTTGCCCTTCAATTCCATGGTTGCCACCGGCCAGGGCTGCAGGCCCCGAACCTGGTTGTGGACCTGCCGGGCTGTTTTATTCCAATCGATGGGGCACAGGCTCTTGTCCAGCATGGGGGCGTAGGAAACCAGGCTTTCGTCCTGCTTTTCGCCAACGACCTGGCCCTGGGCAAAGCGGGTCAGAGTCTTGCTCAAAAGGTCCGCTCCCAGTACCGCCAGCCGGTCCAGAAGCTGGCCTGCAGTCTCGTTTTCCTCAATGGGGGTGACAGCCTTGTCGATCATGTCCCCGGCGTCCATTTCCCGGCACAGGTACATGGCGGTAACGCCGGTCTCCTTCTCCCCGTTCAGCACTGCCCACTGGTAAGGGGCGGAACCCCGATATTTGGGAAGCAGACTGGCATGGATGTTGATGCAGCCCCGGGTAGGCACCTCCAGCACCTTCTGGGGGAGAATTCTGCCATAGGCCACCACGGTGCAAATGTCCGGCTTCAGGGCTTTCAGCTCCTCCACCGTTGCCTCCTCCCGGAAGGTGTCCGGCTGAAAGACGGGAATCCCGGCATTCACGGCCACTTCCTTTACGGGAGAGGCCGTCAGCTTCATGCCTCTGCCTTTGGGCCGGTCCGGCTGGGTGTATACACCGACGACCTCAAAGCCATCAGCCAGAATTTTTTTCAGGCAGGTAGCCGCAATATCCGGCGTACCCATAAATACCACGCGCACGGTTATTCCTCCCCGGCCAGCTCTTCCTCCGTCAGGAAGCGCTCCATGATTTCGGTATACACAATGCCGTCCAAATGGTCAATTTCATGGCAGAAGCACCGGGCCATCAGCTCCTCGCCCTCTACCTCAAACACATTGCCGTCCCGGTCCTGGGCCCGGACTTTGGCATAGTTGGGCCGCTTGACGATGCCGTACTTGCCGGGAACACTGAGGCAGCCCTCGCTGCCCACCTGCTCGCCGCCAGTTTCCAAAAGCTCCGGGTTCACAAGCTCCAGCATTTCCTCACCGGTATCCACCACCACAACTCTGCGGAGGATGCCCACCTGGGGGGCAGCCAGGCCCACGCCGTTGGCATCCAACAGGGTTTCCTTCATATCGTCCAGCAGCTTATGGAGCTTGCCGTCAAACTTTTCCACCGGCCTGCAAACCTTATGCAGGCAGGGCTCTTTTACTGTCAGGATCTTCCGCAGTCCCATGTCTATTTCTCCTTCTCATTCGAATCCGTTTATATCGATAAATGCGGAAACACCCCGCATTTTGCTGTCTTTTCCAAAGGCCCGCAGCAAATATGCCAAAGCGGCCCGGACCTCCCTGGTCATTTTTCCCAGGACGGTCAGCCGGTAGCGGTAGTGATAGTTCACCTTCGGCACCGGGCTGGGGGCAGGGCCCAGGCAGGTGATCCTGCCCAGCTTCCATTGCGGGCTGTGCTCCAGTTCCAGCAGACTGTCCCGGAACTTGACGGCACCCAGCAGCACCTGCTGCTCCTGCTCTCCCTGGAAGCCCACTATGGCCTGATCCCCAAAGGGGGGCAGGTTCTGAACCCGGCGCAGACCAATTTCCAGGTCGTAAAACCCATCGTAGTCCTGCCTGGCCGCCAGCTGAATCACATTATTACCGGGGGTCAGAGTTTGGATCAGGGCACGGCCGGCAAATTCGCCCCGTCCAGCCCGGCCCACCACTTGGGTCAGCATATTAAAGGTAGTCTCCGCCGCCCGGAAGGAGCCGGAATACAGGCTCAGGTCTGCATCCAGTGCCCCAACCAATGTCACATTGGGCAGGTCCAAACCCTTGGCAACCATCTGAGTGCCCAAGAGTATCTGCTCTTCCCCCCGACGAAAGCGATCCAAAATCACCTCGTGGGGATTGGCGGCGCTGACGGTGTCCGCATCCATCCGGGCCACCGTCACATCCGGAAAGAGCTCCCCCAATTCCTGCTGGGCCTTTTGGGTGCCGATGCCAACGGTTTTCAGGGGACCGCCGCACTTGGGGCAACGGTCCGGCACCGGCTGGGAGTAGCCGCAATAGTGGCACATAAGCCGGTTGTTGGCGCTGTGGTAGGTAAGTCTGGCGCTGCACCTGGGGCACTCGGGTGCCTGGCGGCAGTCCACGCACACCAGCGCCCGGGCGTTCCCCCGGCGATTCAGCAGAAGAATCGTCTGCTTTCCCGCAGCGCAGGTATCGTGAATGGCCTGGCGCAGAGGATAGGATAGGCTGTACCCGTTGCCCATTTTCAGCTCCTGCCGCAGGTCCACAATCTCCACTTCGGGAAGTGCCTTGCCATTGAATCGGTTTTTCAGCTGATACAGGGTATATTCCCCCTGCCTGGCCCGGTACATACTTTCGACGGAAGGCGTGGCCGACCCCAGCAAAACCAGGGCCTTTTCCTTGTAGCCCCGCCAGATGGCCACCTCTTTGGCGGAGTACCGGGGACTGTTCTCGGATTTGTAGGAATGCTCCTGCTCCTCGTCCAGGATTACGAGCCCCAAATTGGGGCAGGGGGCAAACACTGCCGAGCGCGTACCCACCACCACCCGTGCCTTTCCTTCCTTAACCCGCTTCCATTGGTCAAAGCGTTCTCCGGCGGACAGGCTGGAATGGAGCACCGCTACCTGGTCCCCGAACCAGGCAGCCATCAGACCCAGGAGCTGGGGGGTCAGGGCAATTTCCGGCACCAGCAGTACCGCTGCCTTGCCCTGGCTCAGCACCAAGCCAATGGTTTTGATATATACCGAGGTCTTGCCGGAGCCTGTGACGCCGTACAGTAGCGCCACGCCCGGGGTCTCCCGGCTTAATTGATCGGATAAGCCCCGGAAGCAGCTTTCCTGCTCCCCGTTCAGAACGAGGGGCTTTTCCACAGGGGCAGGCTTAATTTCCCGGCAGCGAAGTACCTGCCGCTGGGTAAATTGCAGGTAACCCAAGGCTTCCAGCCGGTTTACCGTAGCCGTAGAGGCCCCGGTATAGTAGCAGATGTCCTTGACGCTGGCGGCGCCTACGGAGCACATAAGCTCCAGGACGCTTTTTTGCATGGCGGAACCCTTTGGGCGGCTTCTGGCATAGTCCAGGGCAGCCTCTACCGGCGCCGCCAGAACGGCAATGCGCTCTAATTTGTCGCCGCCCTTTTTCAGATACTCTTTTTCTGCCCGGAGCCATTTCTTCCGGGACAGGTACGCAAGCACCTGCGTCCGCTGTTCTTCCTCCGGGAGCACTCCGGAAAGGTTTGCAGCTGTACATTGGCCACCGCGATCCTGCAAAAATTGCAGCACCTCCCTGGCCCCCTCCTTCCGGATGGCAGCCGCCTCCCAGCTGCGGTCCTCGGTAAGGCAAATATTCTCCTTCTGCCGGAACCAGAAGCCAGCCGGGAGCATGGCCCTTACGGCATCGTAAAAGGTGCAGAAATACCGCTCCCGCAAAAAGGCCGCCATACGGAGCTGATAGGGGGTAAGAAGAGGTTCCTCATCCAGAACCCCTTCCACATTCTTCAGGCCTTCCTCCTCCCCCTGGGTCAGAGACAGGACGATCCCCTCGGTACGGACATTGCCCTTCCCAAAAGGGACCTTAACCCGCTGGCCCAGAGAAAGAGACAGTTCCTCCGGCACCCGGTAGGAAAAGGGCTTATCCATAGCGAAGGTTGCGGATGCGATAGCAATACCGGCAATCATACCCAAATCCTCCCGGGAAACAAATTATCTCTTGTACTCTTCTTTTACGGTGGCGCTGAGCTTTCCCTCGGCCACTTCCTGAATGGCCATGGTCACAGGCTTTTCAGGCAGGTCCTCATGGAATTCCTCCGACTCAGCGGCAATCTGGCGGGCCCGATGGGCAACCAGGTTCACAAGCAGGTAACGGCTCTCAACTTTGGTTAAAAGGTTTGCAACAGGTGGATACAGCATATTTGGTCCTCCAATTTTTGGGTTGTACTGTCAGTGCTGGCCAGTCCTCCGGCTGGTGCGGCGATCCTTCGGCTTTTTCGGTTCCGGAGAATCGCCCCACCAGCCCGGGACTGGAAAGCTAACAGGGGTTGTGGATAATTTAACGGTCTATGTACCCCAGAATTTCCTTGGCGCAGCGCCGGGCATCATCGTTGACCACCACATGGTCGTACCAGACCCTTTGCGCCATTTCCCATTTGGCCCGGTCCATGCGGATGGCAATCTGGTCCTCAGGGGTATCGTTCCGGCCGCGGAGGCGGCTTTCCAGCTTCTCCCAGCTGGGAGGCATAATGAAAATCAGCTCTGCCTGGGGGTAGTTGTTCTTGACATTTTTGGCCCCGATGGGTTCAATGTCCAGCAAAACATGACCTTTTTTCTGTTTCTCCTCAATCTGTTCTCTGGGTGTCCCATAGAAATTCATATTGTGCTCGTCGTATTCCAGCATTTCTCCCCGCTCGATCATTTTCAGGAAGGTGTCCCGGTCTACGAAATAGTAGTCCTTTCCGTTCACTTCACCGGGTCTGGGGGGACGGGTGGTAGCGGAGACGGAGAAGAAAAGATCCTTTCTTCCCGCCATCATCTCCTTTACAACGGTGCCCTTGCCCACGCCGGATGGGCCGGAAATCACAATCAGTTTTCCCATTTACTCTCTCTCCTCGTTGTCCGGCACTTCCCGACCCAGCCAGCGTTCCGTCAGGGTCTCCGGGGAAACGGCGGACAATATCACATGATCCGTATCCATTAAAAGCACAGACTTGGTCTTGCGGCCATAGGAGGCATCTATGAGCATACCTCTGTCCTTCGCTTCCTGGATAATGCGCTTAATGGGGGCGGAGTCCGGAGCCAGGATGGTAAGCACCCTGCCCGCCGCCACCATACTGCCAAAACCAATGTTTACGAGCTTCATGGCGTCGCTCCTTATTCGATGTTCTGGGTCTGCTCCCGAATCTTTTCCAGTTCGGCCTTGATGTCTACCACCACCCGGGCCAGGCGGACATCGGAGCATTTGGAGCCAATGGTATTGGCCTCCCGGTTCATTTCCTGCAGCAGGAAGTCCAGCTTTCGGCCCACGGCGCCGCCGGAGGACAGCATGGAATCCATCTGACTCAGGTGGCTGCGCAGCCGGACCGTCTCCTCGTCCACGGCAATCTTGTCAGCAAAAATGGCAGCCTCCGTCAGGATACGGGCTTCGTCAATGGAGGTGCTTTCCAGAACCTCTCTGATCTTTTCCTCCAGCCGGACCCGGTAATCGGCAACCGTCTGGGGGCTGCCCGCTTCCACCTTGGCAACCAGAGAAAGGATGGTCTCCCCCCGGCTCCGCAGGTCCTTTTCCAGGGCCTGGCCTTCCGTGCAGCGCATGGCATCGAAGGCAGCCAGGGCCTTTTCCACCACAGCCATCAGATCCTTTTGCAGCTGCTCCTCATCTACCTGGGGCTTGTCCAGGCAGAACACATCCGGCAGGGTTGCAAGCGTTGCGGCAGTTACATCATTGGGCAACCCGTAGGTATCGCACATCTGCTTCACGGCGGCCAGATATCCCTCTACCATAGGGGCATTGAGACTGACCGTCACATCCCCGGCCCCTTCGGCCCGGAGGGAGACAAATACATCTACCTTGCCTCTGGAAATGGTTGTCTTTACCGCCTGCTTCACCGCGTCCTCCCCAAAGGACAGCGTCCGGGGAAGCTTTACCGTACAGTCCAGATACCGGTTGTTCACACTGCGGACCTCGACGGTGAATTCTCTGCCGTTTACCGTTTCCACAGCCCGGCCATAGCCGGTCATGCTTTTCACCATGAACATTATCCCCTTTTGAGCCGGGGAATACACCCCGGCGTAATATCAGTTCTTTTCGATTTTGGCCGATACGCTTTCGGTTTTCAGGGTGCCGATGCTTTCAAAGCCTTCCCCATAGGTTGCGGTAGCCTTAAAGGTAGAGGTGCCGACTTCCGCTCCGGTAAAATCTACCGTCACATAGATGTCGTCCGGAGTGATGTTTGCCACCTGGGCGGAGGGCCCCCGGAGGGTTACAACCAGCTTTTCCGTAATCAGTTCTACCCCCAGGCCTTCCGGGATATTCACGGGGTGAATTTCATCCACCGTCAGCTCCCGGGTAGACAAGCCTACAAACTTGATTTCCGCCGTAACCTCGGTAATACCGGACAGATTGTTGACTCCTTCCGGCAGAGAAATGGCAAAGGTCAAAATGGAGTTCCGGGTAATTTCTCCCAGATTGATGGTACCGATGGACAGGGTATCTCCCAGCAGATCCAGGGCCGCCTCGCTGCCGGAAACACGGATGGTCTCGTTGCTCAGGGTAACCGTGGTATTCTGCTCGTTGGCACCGCCACCCTCCGTCAGGGTGTAGGTCAGGCGCAGATCCTTTACTCTCCGGATGGGCACATCCAGGCGGATGCTCTCAATATCGGTGGTAATCAGCTTTGCATCCACCGGCTCCCCCTGGTCGTCGCAGAGCGTATAGCGGAAGCTGTCGCTGATGGATTCCCGGCGGCCCTCCAGATCCACGTTGATGGTGGCCTTTGCAATGGTTTCCACAACGGACTCCGGCCCGGTCACTACCACCTCGGCAGCGTCCAGCACCCGGTTTTCCCGGTCTACCATAAAGCCGTCGGCCGGGGTGCCCGTCCAGTTGACCTCTACGGGAACGGTTTTGGAAACCCGGCGGACCACCGTAACATAAATGCTGTCCGGCTCCTTGGACTCAATCACAAAGGCATTGCTGGCCACATCCCCGGGGAAAATGGGGGTACCGTAGTTGATGCGGATCTGGCTGCCCGGCTCCTGAATACCGGAAAGATCCGCCTTGATGGTAATGTTGCTGGAATTCACCCGGCTCAGGTCTGACCGGTTGCCGGAGAGCTTCAGGTTTACCGTATTGGAGGAGACCGCCGTAACCATCAGCCCGTTGGCATTCAGGGTGCTTTCCCCCTCCCAGACAATGGGAATATTATAGTAGGTATCCGTAGAGCCGGGGCTCACCACAGTAATCACATACAGCCACAGGCAGAACGCGCAGCAAATGGACAGCAGCAGGCTGCCGAACTTATTCTTCATGGCTTCTGCCTCCCTTTCCGTCCTCCCGGAATCTTTCCTTCAGATAGCTGCCAAGGCCCTTCTGGGTTGTGGTGTTCTCCTTGCACAGGGCGTTGCGCAGAAGCTTGTCCAGAGTGCCCGAGGCCAGGTGCCGCTTGAGCATACCGCCTTCGGCCACACTGATGGTACCGGTCTCTTCCGACACGATCACCACAATGGCATCGCTGCTTTCGCTCATACCCACACCGGCCCGGTGCCGGGTGCCCAAATCCGCCGCCAGCCGGTCGCTGGTGGACAGGGGCAGCACGCAGCCTGCCGCCGTAATCTTTCCTTCCCGGATAATCATGGCGCCGTCATGCAGGGATGCCTTGGGAAAGAAGATATTCCGGATCAGCTGCTCGGAAACCTGGCCGTCGATGGTGGTGCCGGTTTTTACATAGTCGTCCAGCCTGGCCTCCCGGGCAAACACAATCAGCGCACCCACCTTTTCCCGGCTCATGCATTCGCAGGCGGCTACAGTCTGTCTGATTACCATGTCCATTTCCGTCGCCGGTTTGACAGCGTTGGTAAGCAGGGCTCCAATGCGGACGCTGCCCAGGTGATCCAGCATCCGCCGCAGCTCCGGCTGAAAAAGCACCACCAGGGCCAGCAGGCCGATGGACATAAACTGGTTGAGGATAAAGCTGACGGTATACAGATGCAGCAGCTCCGTCAGTCCGGCAACGATGACCACAGCCACAATGGCCTTTGCCACCCGCATGGTGCTGGGCGTTCGAATCAGGGGCAGCACCCGGTAGATCAGGTAAGCAACAAGTATAATATCCAGGTAGTCAGACCACTGCATTCTGGCCACCGGCTGCAGCAAATTGATTAAGCTTTCCATGAAGGACCCCTCTTTTATGTCAACTGTTTCACATCGCACACAAGGCTATGGTATACTTATCTATTATCTTGCCTATTATACCGGATTCCTTCCCAAATGGCAATAGGAAATCTACATAAAATTCGCTCCAACAGAGCGCCGGTGATTCGACATGACCCGTGAACGAGCAGCGCCGAATGAAAAATTCCCCCAGAAAATCCCAATGCCTCCTCGTTCATATGAGACGGTCCCTCTACCAACGAAACATTGGAGGAATGTTTTATTAATAAGAATTTAGAGCTGAAAAATAATGCAGCGTCGTTGCGAACCAGTGCCGCAGCACTGGTGTGGCAACCCCCCGAATCTTCAAAGCGCCAAAGGCAAGCAGCCCCTACCCTCTCCTGCTTGGAGAGGGGTGGCCCGCAGGCCGGGGTGTGGAGGGGACCCCTTAAACATTAGGACCGGGTATGTTGGTTATTCCAGCCTAAAGATATGGATTTTCCTGTTTTACCGGGCACGAATATTGTCGTTACGGGTCCCCTCCACACCCGTCAGGGCTTCGCCCTGCCACCCTCTCCAGCAGGAGAGGGCTTACCTCTGAAGCGGTCAAGTTGTACGTTCATCCGGGGGGCTGCCACGCCAGCGTGCGCGCTGGCTCGCAGCGACGCAGGAGCTTTGTAGTTTTGCGCAGTAACAGTAACGCTCTGTTTAGGCCGCTAAATTCTTATTTATCTTTATTGCAAAACAAAGCAGCCTCCCCATTTTTCTTGCAAAGAGGCTGCTTGATTGTTGACTGTTTGACATTCGGAAAATCCGGGTGGATGGTCTTTTCCACAGGGAAGTCAGGTTTTGCTATACGCACCGTTCCAGATGCGCCGGACCTTCTGCCAGAGGGCGGATACACCCTTCCAAAACCAAGTCAGAGCCACGGATGCTCCATAGGAAAGAAGAATCAGGACAAGCAAAGACGGCACCGCCCACTTGGGCGCAACTACAATTTTGACTACGCCGAAGAAATAGTAGCAGAAAAAGGTGTGGATCAGCCACATATTGGTGCTTTCTTCTCCGATGCACAGCAGCACCTTTTTGGTTCCTTTGAGATGCCGCAGCAGGTCCAGGCTGGTCACGCACAGCACCGGGATGAGAAATACATCCAGGACAGGACCAAAGGTGGCCATTCTAAGAAACATGGCCGCCGCCCAGGCGGCAAGATCCATCAGGGGATTCAGCAGCCCGGCCTTCCCTGCCGCAGCTCTGAGACGGTCCAGCAAACCGTTTTCCGCGCATACGCAGCCCATCCAGAAGCTGGCGATCTCCGGTGCTCTCAGACAGAAAAGCGTTTGAAACAGGCCGTCATCCTGAAGTGACTCCAGGCCCTTGATTTTGCCGAGAGCCGGAACTACATTGGAAATCAGGATGGAAGCCGTCACAAGAAGAAATAGATTGGTGCGGGGTTTTTTATTTTCGATCACGGCCCTTACTGTGGGGAATATAATCAGCGCCGCCGCGTAGCTGGAAAGGAACCACCATTCCCAGTTGTAGGTGCAGGTAATGCCAAACAGGTTTTGTAGAAATTTATAGAGGTAAAAATTGGAGAAGACTCCGTAAATCGCCCATTCCTCCACATAATCCGGTTGATTGGAGCAAAACAGGAATCCGATGGGTACAAAAACAAAGAACACCTTCCAGTAGGGTATGTACAGCTTTTTCAGCCTGTCAACTACATCATAGGGCTTTCCGCGCTGAGCGGAATAGACGCCGTAGCCGCCCAGGAAAAAGAAAAAGCTGACACAGATCTGACCGAAACGTCCCAAAAAGACCGTAGCAGGCTCTTCAAAAATCCAAAAGCGAAATTGAAGGCCGCCGCCATAGATCCGCTCCGGGAAATACCAAAGGTGGTGCATCAGCATCAGCAGCACCGCAATTGCCTTCAGGACCTTGGTATCGTCCTTTGAAATCGTCGTATCCAAATTTCCCATACTATCCCTGCTTTCTTCCCCGATTTGCATCAAAGCTCGTTTTGACCATCTTATCACATTTCAGCCGGGGCCGCAATCCCTTCTTCTAAGGCCGACCGGGCAAAAAATCCCCCCGGGTAAAACCCGGGGGGATGTTAAGCTTGTCAGCTAAGGTAAGGATTACTCCTGAACCTCGGTAACAACACCGGAACCGACGGTACGGCCGCCTTCACGGATAGCGAAACGCAGGCCCTTCTCGATAGCGATGGGGGTGATCAGCTCGACCTTCATGACGACGTTATCGCCGGGCATGCACATCTCGGTGCCTTCGGGCAGGGTGATGATGCCGGTCACGTCAGTGGTACGGAAGTAGAACTGAGGACGGTAGTTGTTGAAGAAGGGAGTATGACGGCCGCCTTCTTCCTTGGACAGGACGTAAACCTGGCCGGAGAACTTGGTGTG
>CAKTHQ010000037.1 GCA_934565415.1 uncultured Oscillospiraceae bacterium | reverse complement strand
ACCCCCGGCCTGCGGGCCACCCCCTCCATGCAGGAGGGGGAATGGGGATTTTTCCCGCAGGCGGACACCATTCAACTGACCCTACAAATCCTTATTTATCTGGCTGGAGTTCTGCTCCTGTCAGAACTCCAGCGCGCCGGAGACGATGCACTTGCCGGATTTCCGGTCGAAGAGCATGATCTGGTCCCCGTCTACCTTCAGGGGCACCTGGGTGCCGATGGTAAAGAGGCTGCTGCCGAAGATCACGCCGGTGAGCAGGAATTCGCCCACCCGCACCTTGATGGTGGACTCCATGCCGGTGGGCATGGCGCCGTAGATTTCACCCTGGAGCTTGCCGCCCTCGCTGATGTCCAGGAATTCGGGGCGGATACCCAGTACCAGATCCTCGTTGGTCAGCTCGGGCACATCGGAAAGGGAATCGTCCTCCTCGGCGACCTTGGCAATGTGGTAGCGGAATACCTCGTCCTTGTTGCCCTTCTCCACATAGCCCTTTTGAGAGGCCTTTTCCCTCAGCTCCGCAGCCTTCCGGGCAAATTCCTGATCCCGGGCGGCAAACCACTTTTCCAAATCGATGGGCTTTGCCGGACGGAAGGTGGCTTTGCGGTCCCCCAGGAGGGTCAGGCTCAGGCTGCCGTCGCTTCCCTGGCGGCCCTTGGCCTCTACAAAGTTAATGGAGGGGGTGCCCACAAAGTCGGCTACAAACAGGTTGACGGGGTGATGGTACACTTCCAAGGGGGCCTGGTACTGCTGCAATACGCCATTGTTGATCAGGCAAATCTGGGTAGCCAGGGTCATAGCCTCCATCTGGTCGTGGGTTACATATACGAAGGTGGAGCCGGTCTCTACATGGAGCCGCTGGAGCTCATAGCGCATTTCCAGCCGGAGCTTGGCATCCAGGTTGGAAAGGGGCTCATCCATAAAAAGCACGCTGGGTTCCGGGGCCAGGGTCCGGGCGATGGCCACACGCTGCTGCTGGCCGCCGGAAAGCTCCGCGGGATACCGGTCCATGAACATACCGATCTTGACAATCCGGCTGACCCGGCGGACGGACAGGTCAATTTCTTCCTTGGTGAGCTTCCGGGTCTCCATCACCGGTTCCTCGTCCTTGCAGAACCGGAATTCCTTGTCCAAGGTCAGGCCCTGGGCCTGGGCGGCCTTTTTACCCGCCTCTACCTTGGCTTCCAGCCTGGCAATTTCTCCGGCGCAGTCTTTGCCGGTTTCCAGATGGAAGCCAAACAAAGTCTTGGCCGTGTACTGGGAAAGGGTAAAAGCATCGATAAGCTTTAAGATGGCTTTTTTCTCTTCCAGCTTGCCGTCTTTGTCCCGGCATTCCTCCAAAACCTGAATGACATCTCCGGGATTTTTCAGAATCTGGACAAGCCGGGCGGCGTTCTTGGTCTCGAAATCCACCTTGGCCATGGGCTCTTTGATGTTGGACAGGCCGAAGGAGATGTTCTGGTATACGGTCATGTTGGGCCACAGGGCGTAGTTCTGGAACAGGAAGCCTACCTTCCGCTTGTTGGCGGGGACATTGATGCCCATATCGCTGTCGAATACCACCTTGTCGCCGATGGTAATCCGGCCGCTGGTGGGGGTTTCCAGGCCGGCAATCATCCGCAATGTAGTGGTTTTGCCGCAGCCGGAGGGGCCCAGCAGGGTTACGAAAGCGTTGTCCGCAATGGTCAGGTTCAGGTCTTCTACGGCGTAGAATTTGCCCCAACGCTTGGTGATGTGCTCTAGTTTGATTTCTGGCATGGTTCTAACCTCCAATTCCTTTGTCCAGGCTTGCGCCGGTGACCTTGTTTACCAGGGTGTTGCAAACCAGAATGGTGACGATCAAAATCAGGTTGATGCCGCTGGAGAAGGCATACAGGCCCATCTCGTCGAAATAGTCCAGTGTGGTGGAGAGGATGAAGCCCTGGACGCACAGCAGCATGAAAAGGCTCAGCTCTCTCAGGCAGGTCATAAAGGGCAGCAGATAGCCGGAAATGATAGACGACTTTTGAATGGGGATGATGATGCGGGTCATCCGCTTGATCCAGGGAATGTCCTGGATGATGGCGGCCTCTTCAATTTCCCCGGACAGCTGCAGCATGGAGTTTAGAGAGCTTCTGCTGGCAAAGGGGATATACTTGACGGTGCCTACGATAATCAGCAGCGTATAGGAGTTGAAGAGGTTCAGCTTTTCCGTGGAGAACAGGATGAAGAAGGCTACGCCCACGGCGATGGAGGGCATCAGGTAGGGCAGGAAGGCTACGGAGTTTACATAATTTGCCCATTTACTCCGGCGGTTCTTGGATACCGCATAGCCGATCAGGGTGCCGATGGTACCGGCCAGCAGCGAGCAGGCAACGGATACCCAAATGGTGCCCCGGAAGGCCCGCCAGATGGTTTCGTTGTAGAGAATGCCCTTCTGGCCGTACATACCGTTCTCGGTGACATTTTCGGCGGTGACCCACCACTTGGTGGTCAGGTTGGAGGAATCGCCGGTGTACAGGAAGGAGTAGTCCCCGGGGTTGGGCAGGAAGGTCTCAAAGGCAAAGGAGATAATGGGGAAAATGCTGGTGAAGAAAGTCAGAATCACCAGAATCAGGGCAATGATGTACTTGCCGTACTTGCCCAGGGTAATCTTGGAAATCTGGCCGGATTTGCCGGTAACGGTGGTGTAGTTCTTCCGGCTGCTCAGGGAAATCTGGTTCAGCAGCATAATGGCCACGCCAAAGACCATCATGATAATGGCCAGAATGCTGGCTTCGCCGGTGTACTTGGAGTTCATGGACACATACTTGGTGGACAGGGTGCTCAGACCCAGGTAATGGGGCACCGGATAGGAGCCCATGGCGGAGCCGAAGACCAGCAGGATGGTGGAGAGAATCGCGGGCTTCACCATAGGCAGGGTGATGCGCAGCATGGTCTTCCACTTGGGGGTATCCAGAATGGTGGCCGCCTCCTCCAGGTTGGCATCCATGTTCCGGAAAATGCCGCCGATGAGGATATAGGCAAAGGGGGCGTAGTGCAGTCCCAAAACCATCAGGCTGGGGAACAGCCCCTTGCACCACCACATAGGCATATTGATGCCGAAGAGGGCGGCGAGTAATCCGTTGGAGGTACCGGTGACGGCATTGGAGTTAAACAGGTTCTGCCACACCACGGCCAGGGTCCACTGGGGCATGATGTAGGGGAAAATGAAGATGGAGGAAAGATATTTCCGCCAGGCCAGGTCTGTCCGGGTGATGAGGAAGGCGAACAGCCCGCCGTAGAGGATGGACACCAGGCAGGTGCCAACGGCCAGCAGGACGGTATTGAGAAGAGGAGTCCACAAATTGGTCTTGGCCATGCGGCTGGTGAAAAGGTCGGTGTAATTGACGGTGGTGTAGCCGGTGGTCTGGCCCGTCAGGTGGGCGTCGATGGTACCGGCGTGGATTTTAAAGGTATCCTCCACAATGGCAATGATGGGGGCCACGGTGGTAAAGGTGAGGACGATGCCCAGCACCAGAAGAATCACATTGTAGGGCTTGGAGAAAAAGGTTTTCACCTTGTTAAGCAGTATGGTGCTGCGGCTGGCCCGGAGGGTAGTAGGATGTGACATGGCTTCCTCCTTATGTTAGAAATGTCGATTTGGAAAAGCGCCCTTGGACCGGGGGATCCAAGGGCGCGGGGGAGAAATGCGCCGATGTGAAAGGGGAGAAAGTTAGCCGGCGCTGTACTTGCTCAGCATTTCGATCCAGCTGCCGACGGTAAAGGCCACGTCTGCGCAGTACTCAGGGTCCTCCAGGACCAGCTTGCCGTTGGTGGTCCACCAGTCGTAGCCCCGGTCGTTCTTGGCGGCGAATTCCACGGTGGTGCCGTCCTCGGCCATGCCGCCGATGGAGTGGTGGAAGGTAGCCTCGGTCTCCTCAGCAACCTTGGGGTTGGAGGAGTAGCCGCCCATGTCCTTGCCCCAGGCGGAGAAGCCGTCGGCGGTGCAGGTCATGTAGGCGATGAAGGCGCAGGCGGTCCAGGGCAGAGGAGAGTTGTCGGTGACGAACAGGTAGTGGCAGTAGCCGTAGCCGCCGATGCCCTGGTAGCCGTCCTCATAAGCGGCGACCTTCACATTGTTGACGGAAACGGAGCTGGACTCTTCCACAGAGCGAAGCTTGGAGTAAACCAGCAGGCCGAACTGATCCTTGGCGGAAGCGTCCACCAGGGTGTTGCAGATGGGGCCGTCATCGGTCTGGGCGTTGTAGCTCTCTACCCACAGCTTGATCCAGGCCAGGGCGTAGGCGCCGTCGGCACCCAGTCCCAGGTCGGCGGCCTCAGACTCCATGGCCTTGATGGTGGGCTGGAAGTAGGCCTGCTCGTCGGCGGGCAGGGCGTTGTAAGCGTCCTTCAGCCAGGCGGCGTAGTCGTCACGGGTCAGCATGTACAGGAAGTTCTTGCCCACGATCTCGGAGTCGATGTCCATAAACAGGCCATGCTCACCCTCGGCTACGAAGTCCCAGCAGTTGTCATAGGTCTTGGTGCCGGTGCAGTTGTACTCGAAGACCTTGTTCAGGGTCTGCAGAGGCAGGAAGCCCTGGTAGGCGTCGGCGGTGGTGCCGTTGGCGTCGGCCCAATCCTTGGGGATGAAGGTGTCCAGCACCCCGGGCTGAACCATCTTGCTCTCGATCTGGTTGCCGTCCTGGATCAGGGTCATGGCAAAGGTGCCGGTGCCCTTCAGGGAGTCAGCGGTCAGCTGATCGAAGATCTTGTTGTTCTTGGGCTGCTGCCACTCGAACTCCATGTTGTAGCTGGGGTCGATGGTCTGCAGATACTCGATGAACTTGGGCAGGGCGCTCTTGCCGCGGCTGGAGTTGCCCACGCCGTAGAACATCTTGCCGTTGGATTCCTCAATGGCCTTCTTGGCCAGCTCTTCCAGGGTCATGCCCTCGGCTTCCTTGATGATCTTCTGGGTGGCGGTCAGGTTCTCGGGGGCCTCGGTGGCGGCAGGGGCTTCCGCGGCGGTTTCACCGGAAGAAGCGGGGGCGTCGGTCTTGGGAGCCTCGGTAGGGGCCGGGGACGACCCGCAGGCGGCCATTGCCAGTACCATGGAAAGGGCCAGCAGGAATGCTACGATCTTTTTCATACGATGTTTCCTCCTCATAGAATTTGCGGTTGCGGGGTGTTCCCCGCTCGGTAGTTATATATTACCGTCCGATTGCACAAAAGAACAGTGGTCAAACCTGCGAACTTTTGTGATTCTCTGACATCTTTGTAATTTATGGCTTAAAATCTTCCAATAGATATGGTATAATTAGGGCAATTCGCAGAGGACGACAAGATATGCTACAAAATACAGGGATGCGTTTGTGGAAGATTACAACAGAAAGGACCGCCATGAAAAAGATACTTGCTTTATGCCTTCTCCTTGCGCTCCTTACCGGCTGCGCCGCCGTCCCACAGGAGGAGAGCTTCGCCCCGGCCGAAACAGAGCGGCTGGTAATTTACACCTCCCACAAAAAGGAGGTCTGGCAGCCCATTGTGCAGGAGTTTGAGTCCCGTACCGGCATTTGGGTCCGGGTGGTAGAGGGAGGCACCAATGAGCTGCTGGAACGCCTGGAAGGGGAGAAAGCCGTTCCGGAGGCAGATGTGATGTTCGGCGGCAGCGTAGAGAACCTGGAGGCGGCGGAAAGCCTGTTTGCGCCTTACAGAAGCGCTTATGCCGATGATCTTCTGCCCAGGTATCTGGGAGCGGAGGATCTGTGGACGCCCTTTTCCGCCCTGCCGCTGGTGCTTATTTACAATCCCAAGCTGGTGGGCGGGGAAGCCGTTACCGGCTGGGCAGACCTGACGGATCCTGGGCTCCGGGGCCGGATTGCCTTTGCGGATCCCGGGGTTTCCGGCTCCAGCTATACGGCCCTGGCCACCATGGTCCAGGCGCTGGATGGGGAGAAGGACGAAATTTTGCAGCGGTTTGCTGCCAACCTGCAGGGAAAGCAGCTGTCCGCCTCCGGCGATGTGCTGTCTGCCGTGGCCCGGGGGGAAAGCTGGGTAGGGGTGACTCTGGAGGAAACCGCCAGCCGCCGGATTGCCGCCGGGGATCAGCTGGTGATGGTTTACCCCAAGGAGGGAACCAGCTGCGTGCCGGACGGCTGCGCCCTGATTTCCGGATGCCCCCATCCGGAAAATGCCAAGGCCTTTATTGATTTTACCGTCAGCCGGGATGTGCAGCAGCTTTTACAGGAGCGGTTTTGCCGACGGCCAGTGCGGAAGGATCTGGAGGCAGGGAGCACTTTACCCAGCCTTTCCAAGCTGAAGCAGGTGGACTACAATCTTGCCTGGGCGGTGGAAAACCGGGACCGGATGCTGATGAGCTGGGAATTCTATCTGGGCGGGGAGGAGCAGCCATGAAATTTCGTTCCTTTCGGCAGCGGTTGAACGCGGCCTTCCTGGCAGGTGCCCTGGTTCCGACGCTGTTGTGCTCGGTATTGCTGCTGCAAACCTTCCGCCTGCGGATGAATTCCAGCCAGCAGCAGACGGCTCAGCAGCAGCTGAGTGCTGCGCAAAGCGCCCTGGACAGAGCAAAAACCGGGTTTGAAGCCACCCTGGATACCTTGCAGGGCAGCCGCCTGGTGACGGAGGCCCTGTTTGGAGAGGGCGGGGAGGATGCAAAGGTCAACAATCAGCTCTTCGGCGCTACGGAGGACCTGCGGAGCTTTGCGGCCTTCCACCTGTACGACATCAGCGGGCGGCTGCGCTACTCTACCCAGAGCGCCCTCAGCGCCAGGAGCCTGCCGACGGACTGGGGGGCTTTGTATGCCGCCGCCCAGAACCCGGGAAAGCTGGTTTCCCGGGCGGCAGAGGACCCTACCGCCCAGCAGGAGCCCCTGCTCCGCCTGGCGGCGCTCCTTTCCGATGCCTACGGGGCGCCGGTGGGGTATCTGGTTATTGATATGTGGGAAAATCAGCTGGGGGCATTGCTTGGCGGCATGGCCGGGGCCCAGAATGAACTACTGCTTTTGGACGGCCATTGGCGGCCGGTGTATTGCACCCAGTCCTCTCAGGTGGTGACCCTGGCCCAGACCCTGCGGAGTCAGCTGCTTTCCGGGAAAACGCTGACGGGCGGCTCGGAGGAGTTCCGGTATACCATCTCCCGGGACCAGTCCACCGGGCTGTACCTGGTGCTGCAGCAGCCGCAAATCTTTACCCGGGGAACCCTAAGGCTCCTGTATACCGTCAGCGCCCTGTGCGCCCTGGTCGGAATGGTCCTGAGTATCTTTTTGGGGCTGCAATTGAGCAGACAGCTGTTTGAGCCCATCGGACGGCTCCACCGCGCCATCCGGCAGGTGGAAAAGAACAATTTGCAGGTCCGTGTGCCCATCCCGGAGGATCGCAGCGACGAACTGACGGATCTGGCAGCCCAGTTCAACCACATGGTGGCCACCCTGGACAAAAACCAGACCGCCCTCATCGAAAATCAGAGGGCCCTGAACGATGCCCAGATCCGGATGCTCCAGGCCCAGCTGAACCCCCACTTTCTGTGCAACACCCTGGATACCATGAAGTGGATCAGTAAGATCAACCAGGTGCCCCAGGTGGCGCTGATGTCCACGAATTTGGCGGATATTCTACGGTTTTGTATCTCCCCGGCGGAGTTTGTGACGCTCCAAAAGGAACTGGAAATTTTAAGCCGGTATGTGGAGATTCAGCGGATCCGTTTAAGCGACAGCTTCACCTACGAAAGCCGGGTGCCGGAAAGCCTGCTTGACTGCCGGGTGCCCAAAATGCTGCTGCAGCCCCTGGCGGAGAATGCCATTCTCCACGGACTGTCCGGCACTGCGGAAGGAAGGCTGCTGGTTACGGCGGAAAACCTGGACGGCATTCTGGAAATCCGGGTGGCGGATAACGGCGCCGGACTGCCGGAAGCACTTCTGGGCCGGTATCGGCCGCCGGAGTCCCCGACGGGACATTTGGGCCTATTGAACGTGGATACGATTTTAAGAAAACATTATGGGGAAGACTATGGAATCTGGCTGGAGAACCGCCGGGGCGGCCCCGGGGCCTGCGTGATTGCCCGGCTCCCTGTTCAGAAAGGAGAATCCTATGCAGAAGGTTCTGGTAGTAGAGGATGAAGAGCTGATTCGGAAAGGAATCGTACTGGCTGTGGATTGGGCGGCACTGGACTGCGTGGTGGCGGCGGAGGCGGCCAATGGCCTGGAAGGCCTGGAAAAGGCTGCGGAATGTCGGCCGGATCTGATTGTCACGGATTTGAAGATGCCCAAAATGGATGGCCTGGAAATGCTGGAAAAGCTGCGGGACCGGGGCTGTGAGGCCTATGTGATTATCCTGACGGCCTACGACAGCTTTACCTACGCCCAGCAGGCCCTGCGGCTGGGGGCGGTGGACTTCCTATTAAAGCCCTTCCACGACGGGGACCTGGAAAATGCGGTACTGCGGCTGCAAAGGAAGCTTGCCAAAAAAGCGGAGACGCCGGAAATCAAGCTCCCGGAAGTCCGCTCCGGAATCAAGAGCCGCTATGTTCAGGAGGCTATGGACTGCATGGGGAAAAACTGCGGAGACCCCAACCTTTCCATCAGCCAGATTGCCGGGACCCTGGGCCTGAGCGAGGGCCACCTGAGCCACCTGTTTAAAAAAGAAACCGGTATTACCGTAGGGGCTTATCTGACGCGCTGCCGCATTCAGAAGGCCATGGGCCTGCTGCGTCAGGGAAAATGCAGAGTTTACGAGGTGGCCGAAAGCTGCGGCTACCGGGACATTACCTATTTCTCCGGAACCTTCAAAAAGATGACGGGCATGAGCCCCAGCGAATACCAAAATAAGGGATAACGGCACCGGGAAAATCCGTCCTTCGCACTTTGCGAACGGACGGATTTTATCCTTGTCTCCCCGGAAAATGGAGAGGAGCGCCAACGGCCGTTGGGAAAACCGTCGGATTTGACAGAAAACCGGATGTATATTATAATCCTCTTAGGGTTGATAAAAACGAACTAATTGAATGCAGCCCGGAAAGAGAGGAGGATCTTTTTGAACGAAATTCATGTAGCGGTCCGGAACGGAACGGCGTTCCAGACGGACCACAGGCCCTATACCGCCGGGGACGGGGAAACCTGGGTGGTATTTGACCTGGAGGAGGGCTGGGCCGACTACCCTGCGAAGGTGGCCCGGTTCCAGACGGAAAACGGCTATCAGGATGTAATGTTCCGGGGCGAAAAATGCCATGTGCCCCAGTTTCCCTATGCACAGAAGCTGGAGGTTGGCCTGTATGCCGGGAACCTGCGCACCACCACTCCGGCCAGGCTGTTTGTGCGGCCGGGAATTCGGAGCGCCTGGGGGCCTCCGGCAGACCCGGAGCCCAATGTATTTGACCAGCTGCTGGACTGCTTCGGAGAGTCTGACCTGGATATGGAGACTACGGAGGAAGGGGTCCGACTGACGGTACGCTATCGGGGCGGGGAAAAAACGGCGTTTTTGCGCCACAGCGAGGTGTATGTGGGCTCCGGAGAAATGCCGGAAGGCTACCGGATCCAGCTGGATCCCAGCGGGGGCACGGCTATCCTGCGGGTAAAGGACCTGAACGGGGATTTGATTCCCATTCCCTCTATTCGCGGAGAAAAGGGGGATAAGGGCGAGACCGGCAGACCGGGCCGGGACGGACGGGATGGTACCTGCACCGTCAACGGCCGGGAACCGGACAGCAGCGGCAGCATCACCCTTTTGCCGGAGGACCTGGGGGCATTGCCTGCAGAGGGAGGCAGTATGAGCGGCAAGCTGCTGATGGGCGGAAATCAGGTCCGGGATCTGGGAGAACCCACCCGGGATACGGATGCCGCCAGCAAGGGCTATGTGGACGGAAAGCGGAAATGCATCTTATCCCAGCTGGATACGGCCTGGACGGGCACCGGCCCCTACACCCAGACTTTGTACCTGCTGGGGATTCAGAAAACGGATACGCCCCATGTGGTACCCGTATACGGGGAAGAAGCAGAAGCTGCCCGGAGCATTCAAAAGGCCTGGCAGTGCGTCAGCTTTGCCAATGCCGGGGATGCCAAAATCGTATTTATCTGCCTGGACCAAAAGCCGGATACGGCAATTCCGATTCAAATCGAGGTGATTTCGTAAAATGGGAATATGCTTTTTGTACGGGAATCGGACCGGGGGCCGTTCTGCGGAACCGGCCGCCGGAATCGCCATTTTGCATGGCGGGGAGAAGCCGGAAACGGCAGAGTCGGGCACACTCTGGATTGATACGGAGGATGCATGGGAGAACTATATTTTCTCTCCGGAGGCGCCTGCAGGAACGGCAGGGCTGCTGTGGATCAGGACGGGGATTGCCGGAGAGACACTTTCCCTGCAAACGCCTATTGCTGCGGTTTTTCTTCTGCGCGGCGCCTATGTATACAAAGACGGAGCCTGGGCCAGCGTAACAGAGGGGGCCGTCTACGCAGAGGCGGGCTGGAAGACCTTCTGCACGAAGACGGTATCCCTGTACGACAGCGGCACAGTGAACACGGCGTTTACCGGCGGCTTTACCTCAGAGGGGACCTTCCTGACCTTCAAGGATTTTATTGAACCGGATTATCAACCGGACAATGTTTACTTTGAATCCACTTCCAAAAATACACATCTGATGTGCACGGTGAATAAGCTGGTTCTGGACGAGTATTCAAAGCTGGTTGTGGATTGGGAAGTGCTGCAAAATACGCCGGGCAGCCCTACCACATCCATTTGTGTGACCGTTGCGGATTCCACCAGAGGAAAAAGCGTGGCCCAGGTGGATTTTGGCGCACACGGCGACCGAAGAACCGATGTGCTGGACATCAGCGCCTTGAAGGGGGAATTTTATATCGGTGTGCGTTCCCGGATATTTACATCCGCAAGCACCCCTATGAAGGGGCGGCTGTATTCGCTGGAATTGCAGGTGTGAGTGATGACGGTTCAAAAATTGCAATGGCTATTGAAAGCTCTGAATTATGACCCCGGGGAGGCAGACGGTATTTCCGGAAAGCGGACCCGGGAAGCGGTGCGGGCCTTTCAGCGGGACTATGGTATGGCAGCGGACGGCATCGCCGGGGAGAAGACGCAAAATGCCCTCCGGCAGGCGATTTTCGACGATTGGAAAAGGCCTGCGGGAACGGCACCGGCAGAGAAAAAGGAAACCGGCACCTGGTGGGACGGCATCCGGTATTTTACCCGGGCGGACCCCTACATCGGCTGCTCCTGCGGGAAATGCGGAGGCTTTCCGGCAGAGCCCTCCGAGAAGCTTATGCGTCTGGCAGATCGGGTCCGGGAGGCTGCGGGAAGGCCCATGATCCCAACCAGTACGGTCAGATGCCGGACCCACAATGCGGAGGTTGGCGGAGTTGGCAATTCCAGGCATCTGACGGGAAACGCCATGGACTTTTGCATTCCCGGGCTGACTTCTCGGCAGATTCTTTCCCTGGTCCGGGCCCAAAAGGAAACCGCCTATAGCTACGCCATAGACGGTACCCATGTCCATATGGATGTGGTGTAAAAAGGCCGTTGCCAAAAATGTTCTCCCCGCCCCGGCGATTTCACATGGCATTCGCCATATTTCACACCGCAAAGCGGTATTTCACCCCTCCAAAGGACGGATTTCACTGGGGCCGCCTCGCACGGCCCCAATCATAGCAGTCCGTACTCCATGCCATAGGGCCAGCCGTTGAGCCCGCCCAGGTCATAGAGATTTTCATACCCCCTATCAAACAGCTGGGCCGCCGCCAGGGCGGAGCGCCGCCCGGTGCGGCAGTAGAGAAGCACGGGCGCCTGCTTGTCCGGCAGAAGCGCATCCAGGTCCATATCTTCTATGTCGTCCAGGGGAATGAGAACCGCCCCCGCGGCGTGCTCTGCGGAATACTCATCCTCCGTGCGGACATCCACCAGGGTGCTCCCGGGGACGGTATCCAAAATATGTTTTCCCTGTTCAAAGGAAATGGCTCGAATCATGTATTGACTCCGTTTCTTTTTCTTTTTATTATACCATCTGCTGCCCTAAAATACAAGAAGCCGGAATGAGGAACAACCCCATTCCGGTTTCTTTGCGAAAAAGCGATTTTTCCGTCAACGAATCCGTTGCCGTTTCAAAACCGCGTTTCGCAAAAGGTTACTGCATACTGTTTTCGTAGGCCTCGATCATCTTCTTGACCATCTGCCCACCCACAGAGCCGGCCTCGCGGGAAGTCAGGTCGCCGTTGTAGCCCTGCTTCAGGTTGACGCCCATCTCCTGGGCAGCCTGCATCTTGAACTTGTCCATAGCCTCCCGGGCCTGAGGAACGTTCAGCTCGTTACTGTTTTTCATGGTGTTTTCTCTCCTTTTCCATAACTTTCGCGGATTTGTTCCGCAGTCATAGGTTGCGCGGAAATAATGGGATAATCCGTGACTTTTTGCGGAAAAGGTGGGGAATGGTGGAAATAAAAATGACGGTTGGCCCGGCGATTTTGGATTCCTCATTGTGACCAAGGAAGCTTCATTTTGCGACATTCGCGTAAAAGAGAGAAGTTGTATACCGTGAAGGGAAAAATATGTGGCTGCATGGAGCGATTTTATTTTCAAAAAGCAACGTATTGAGACGAGATTTGTCAAGGGTATTTTCTCATAAAAGAACGCCCTATGCAAAATCTGAACCGAACAGTAAAAGCGGACAATAGGCAAAACGCCCCTATGTAGGAAAACAAACTACATAGGGGGCGTTAGAAGAAAAACGCAAGGTTCATCTTTGCCTTAATGCGATTGATTCACCCGATTTTGCTCCAGCTCGGCTCTGAGAATGATACCGAGGGTAAGGCAAAAGTCAGGGTCTTTCAAGTTGCAGCCGAGCATTTGTGTGATATGAGCGAGGCGGTCTAAGAGCGTCGAACGGTGCAGATAGAGCGCTGCCGCCGTTTTGGTAACGGAAAGATTGTTGTCAAGGTAGACGCGCAGCGTCTCCAGATACGAGACCTGCGAGCCCTCGTCGTGCGCCTTAAGCTTTTTCAGGCCGTCCGGGTAATAGACCCACGAGGGCCGGCCAGCCAACGCACCGGACAGGAGCTGGGGCAGCAGATAGTCCTGAAAATAGAATACAACGATGCTCCCGTCCCGCGAAAGCCCGTTTTGCAGTGCGCTGGACGCCTGAAACCACGCCTGATTCGTCTCATACAAATTGGAAAACACGCTGGAAACACCACAGACCAGTCCCAGCCTGTCCAGCAGCGGCAAGAGCTGCGCCGTTGTTTCCCTTTCTGCCTGTTCAGCGGGCAAAAATGCAACGACAGCACGTTCATATTCAAACGCCATTGCGCCGGGATGCCGTTCCTCCAGAGCGGCGGAAAGATAAGCGCCGGGCAGGAAAGTTGCGCCGGCCTTCGGCTGGAGCCGGACACAGACCCAGTCCGTCTTCCCATTTTCCTGGCTGAGCGCCCGCCGCAGTTCAAAATCGACCGGCTGCCCGGCGATGACGCTGCGCAGCGCACGGCGGACGGCGGAACGGGTACTTGCCAGGACAGGATTCTGCTGGATGGCCTGCCGCAGGAGCTTGGCAAAGAAGACAGCAAGCGACCGATCAGACTCCCGCAGCGGCCGGAACGCCTCAAACACCGTAAGACAGCCGAGGTATTCCTCCTGATCGAACACATTGACCGACAACGTTCGCGTATTTTGCAGTTCTAGCAGGAGCGGCTCATGCACATGGGTAGAAAGATCATGCAGGGACAAAAATGTCGCCATCTTCTCTGCGTCGAAGGTTTCGGTGTCTAATCGGATGCCGAGATCCTTTTGAAAATATTCCTCATCCGTAACCGCTAGGTAACGGAAGTCTGAGCCAATGAGCAGCACTGGATTTTCAAAGACGCCCCGGCTAGCCGTCAGCATTTGCGGCAGACCCGCTCCATGGCGGAGGATGTGCCATAGTTGTTCTTCCCATGCTTCATACCGATCAAAAATGTGCTGCACTAGATTAAACACGCGGAAAATATCCGTGTCGGCTTCGATGACGATCACGCTGCACCGGTTATAAAATGTCGTCAGATTCCAGTGCTGCCCGAGGCAGACGAGGCACACATTCTCGTTCAGCGACGGATGCACGGGCAGATGATCGGCGGAACAGACGTAGACGCGGTTTTTCTCAAAGGTCTGTGATTGGTCGAGATAAAATTCCGGCCGGATCAGCTTTAATTCCTGGCTGCCAGCACCGTGCATCTCGACGGCTTTCAGTTCCTCCTTCAACTTCCAATAGAGAATATCCGCGCACAGCTTCATAAGCAGTCCCTCATTTCAAATTTTTGTTCGTTTTATTATATTTCGACTGCGCCTGACTGTCAATGCATAACCGTACAATTTAAATGGTTATGCATGTGAATTCGCGTTAAAATTGCTGTTTTGCACAAAAATCACACATGCAAATTGTATGATTTTCTAGTATACAAAGTGAACGATTGCAAGCTGCAAAAAACAAACTTTTTGTAGAATTTTCGCTGTGTGCCCAGCGGCTTATAATAGATGTATCGTAAAAACAAAATAGGAGGAATACCATGCTGAAAGAAAAACTGGATTCCAGGAAATGCTTCGCGACCGCGTGGGGCAAGCTCATCACAGAGGAGGAAGCCTACCGGCAGCTGAACCGCCAGATCGCCGCCATGACCGCCAACCTTTTCCAGGTCATGCGGATTTTCGAGCCAAGCTGGGAAAAACGCACAGAAGCCATCTGCGACATCGCCAACATGATGAATATGGCCGTCGCGGGAACCCCGGAGGAACAGAAGGACTATGTCAACGCTTCGCTCTATGAAGCCTTCAACATCCCGGAACTGTGCGAAAAATCTAGCTGGTTAGGCGGCATCACCGGCGACTCCGGCGACGAGTGGGAGAACATGGCCGGCCGCGTCGTGCAGTTCACGCGCAACCGCGTGGAAAAGGAGCTGGATACCTGCCCATGGGACATCGTTGGCAGCGAGCTTTGCAACATGACGACCAGTATGTTCACGGCGAACTTTGACCTTGCGTCCTCCAACGGCACGGAAAACGAGGTCGCGCTCAATATGTGTCAGGCTCGTGGCTGTGGCAACAAGCACTGCCGCGTCGTTGCGGAGCGCCGCGATGTTTACAATCTGCCCAAGCAGGGCTGGCTCGATCACATGCAGCAGCCCGTTGACCCCATCCACGATACCCCGCGTGAGCGCATGGTCAAGGAAGGCCAGTGCCTGCGCAACGGCCAGTATACGCAGAATTTCGGCGAGGAAACATCGCTGGAAAAGGCTTATCACTGGGTCGCACAGATGGGCTGGGTCTGGTCCATCCAGTTCCCGATGATGGCCATCAAGGATATGGCACCCGACGAGGACGAGTTTATGCGCGTGTTCCGCATCGTCTTTGCCACGGCGGGCAAAAACCAGTTCATCGATCCCTTCGCAAAGGAGGGCCTGCGTAGCTACCTGGGCGTGCCGCATGAGATGGACGAAAACGACGGCAGAATTCTCGGAGGCTACATCCGCTATATGCTCGATGTGCAGCAGGTGCCGTATGAGATGGTGCGCTGGACGAAGGACGAGACATGGATCAAGGTCAAATCGGAGGACTTCACGGCCCGCTACGAGATGGCCCCGCTGGACGAGTTGGTCGATGCGTATGAGGCGCAGTGGAACGGCGCGGCGAAAACGCTCGTCAGCCCCGAATGGTCCTGCGTCATCGAGGACCGCGACGAGGAAGACATGTACATCAAGGTCATCCGCAAGGAAGACCTGCGGATGCTGTAAGGAGGTGCCGAAAGATGTTATTCAGAGAAGATAAAGTCGCACGCGCCGACGCCGAGGCCATCCGCAAGGGCGTAGGCTTCTACCGCTGGACGCATGATCTGGTGGAGATCACCGGCAAGGACGCACTGGAAGTCCTGCAAAAAATTTATATCAGCGACATTTCCAAGGTCGCCGTCGGGCGCTCGAAATACACCGCCTCGCTGGACGAAAACGGCGAGATCATTGACGATGTGATCGTCATGCACATGGCCGACGGTCTGTACTGGGTCTCCGACCTCTACGGCCCGCGTCTGCTGCCGTGGATTGAAAAACACAAGGGCGGTGCGGACGTTCATGCAAAAATCATTACGTATGACTGGGATATGTACGCTGTGCAAGGCCCCGAAAGCGTCAAGGCAATGAACACCATGCTGGACGAGCCAGTGGACGAGCTGAAGCGCTTCGGTATCTGTGAGCGCAAGCTCGGCGATATTCCCGTTTACATCCACCGCTCCGGTTTTACCGGCGAAAACGGCTATGAAATTTATTCCGCCTTCGATAAGAGCGCAGAGGTTCACGACCTCGCCCTCAAGGGCGTCGAGGCAGTCGGCGGCCGCAAGCTTCAGACGCTCGAGGTTTACGTCCGCTCCGTTCCGATGGAAAAGGGCTTCCCGCTGAAGCAGGACTTCAAGCATTTAAGCCCGTATGAGTGCGGTCTCGGCTGGGCGGTCGCCGCCGACAAGGACTTTATCGGCAAAGAAGCGGCGCTGGCACGGAAAGAGCACCCGAAATACCGTATGGTCGGTCTGGAATTTTCCCGCGAATCGACGGAGGATATCTCCATTTGGGAGCGTGTGTACTGGTACGGCGTCGAGGTCGGCCGCTGCGCGCAGACCATCTACGGCTATACCGTGGACAAGAACATTGGCTTCGCCACCGTCTGCGCGGACGTGCCCGACGGCGCGGAGCTGACCGTCGGCTGCAACGATTCGCCCGCTGTTGTCGTAAACAAGGTTTTCTGCTGAGGAGGACATTATGGGAAGATTAGATGGTAAAGTCTGCATCGTGACCGGCGCTTCCGCCGGGATCGGGCGCGCCACGGCGGAGCTGTTCTGCCGCGAGGGCGCGAAGGTCGTGGCGGTCGCCCGCCGCGAAGAACGGCTGAAGGAATTGGCGGAGGAATGCAAAGAACTGCCCGGCAAACTTGTCTGGTACGCGGGCGACGTCGGCGACCCGGCGGCAGCCGTGGGCATGGTGAAAAAGGCAGTCGAGACGTTTGGAAAGCTGGACGTTGCCGTCAACTGCGCAGGCGTGATGGACGACAACACGGCCATCGCCGATATGTCCGACGAAATGCTGGAAAAGACATTCCGCATCAATACGTTCGGCCTGATGTACGGCCTGCGCGAGGAATGCAAACAGTATCTGGCACAGGGCGACGGCGGTGTAATCGTCAACATCTGCTCCGTCGGCGCAACGCACCAGACCGCGGGCGCGGCCTACTGCGCGAGCAAGGGCGCGGTGCTGGCGGCGACGAAGAACACGGCGTTCATGTACATGGAGGAGGGCATCCGCTGCAACGCGCTCTCGCCCGGCGGCGTCGTGACCGATATTCCGCTGGTCATGCCGCCCGCCGACGAGTTCGGCTTCGGCAGGACCAGCAAGCTGCTGGACTTCTCCGGCGAGTTGGCCATGCCGGAGGACTTGGCAGACGCGATTTTGTTCCTTGCCAGCGACCAGTCCCGCTATGTGAACGGCGAAGAACTCAAATGCGACGGCGGCTGGACCTGCTTCTAAGAGAATATCAATAAAAGCACAGCACAGGCGGCTCTTTCAGAGCCGCCTGCGCCATATCAGGATCATGGAGGACAACTATGAAAAAAGCAATTACAGTCGTGACGGGCGGTCACGGCGGCATGGGAAAGGCGATCTGCAAGGAACTCGGAAAGACGTCCGCGATCGTGCTGGCAGGACGCAATCTTGCAAAAATGGAGGCGGCCAAAGCGGAACTGGACGAGCTTGGCGTGGAGAGCTTCTGCTGCAAAACGGACATCGCGGATCGCACGCAGGTGCAGACGCTGGCGGAATTTGCCGCTTCCCTCGGTGACGTGACGCAGGTCATCCACACCTCCGGCGTATCGCCAAGTGACACAGTAACAGAAAATATCATCCGCATCAACGCGGTCGGCACAGTCAATATGGTCGAGGCGTTCTATCCGGTGCTGGCCGAGGGCGGCGTGATGATCAATTTCTCCTCCGTCGCCGCCTACACCATGCCGCAGACGGACGAATGGACGCAGGCGTTTGAAGCATGGAATGAGCCGAATTTCTTTGACCAGATGCTCACGCTGGCGGGAGAAGCGGAGGACGAGGAGGGCGAGTTCTTCCGCGCGGGGCTGGCCTACGCCATGTCCAAGAAATTCGTGATCTACTTCACGCAGAAAAATGTTTCCCGGTTTGCAGAAAAGCACTGCCGCATTCTGTCCATCTCGCCCGGCTGCTATCTCACACCCATGCACCAGAAACTCATCGACAATCAGCCGGAAACGGCGGAAAATCAGCTGGAGCTGATCCCCGCCGGGCGCTGGGGGCATCCGTATGAGATGGGCGCGCTGACGGCGTTCCTCTGCTCGTCCGGGGCCGGATACATCAACGGCGTGGACATTCTCGCCGACGGCGGTCAGAACGCCGGGGTTTTTGTCCCGCAGATTTGACAGGCACATAAAACGGGCGGCGCTCCATTCGGAGAGTCGCCCATTTTGAAGGGATGAAGCAGGCAAATTTAGTTGGACGCTGCGTCCAGAGCGTCCGTTTCCCAGACGCTGCTCATGCCGTAGTCAAAATAAATGATCTGACCACTCATATAAGAGAAGATCTGACTGCCGATGGCGACCAGAGGATAGCCCATTTCCTCCGCGGTTGCCCAGCGACCGTTCCAGCTGTCCAGAAAAATCGCCTCAATGACGGCCTTTCCCTCGGCTGCGTCGCCGTTTGGCGAGGTGTTCCGGTTAAACTCATCGGTCAGTCCCGTGATCGTATTGCCGGGATTGATGGCATTCAGGCGAATTTTGCGGTCGATGTATTCCGGCGCGTGGACTTTCATTTTGACATACGTGCACAGGCACTGCTTGGAGAAGACATAGCCGTTCTGAATGACATCAGGGTGCGCGGCATACCAGTCGAGCGCAGCCTCATAGCTCGGGGCATTTACGACTGCTGCGCAGTCTGCAAAGGCATCCTGCCAGCCAAAGCCGCCGGTCGAGGCGATGATATTGACAGAGCCGTTCTCCGCAATTTTTGGCAGCGTCTTTTCCAGCAGATATTTGTGACCGAGGAAATTGACCTTCTGCACCTCCAGCGCATTGGAGGCATCCGCTTTCAGCGCGATACCGTGGCAGAGGAACATGGCGTCGATCGTTTCCGGCAGCGCATCTGCAAGCGCATCCAGATCCGCCTTGACGCCGAAGTCGGCGTACAGCTCGCCTGCGACTGGAAAATCCAGCTTACTGTGCCGCCCGTTGCGGCGGCAGATCGTATAAACGTTTGCCCCGAGCTCCTGCAGCAGCCGTGCCGCAGCCAGTCCCATGCCGGAGTATGCTCCGGAAACGACAACCGTTTTTCCCTCATATCCAAACAGGTTTTTCAGATCCATATTGTTTTCCTTTCATGCAGCATACAAAAAGGAGCCTGTGGTCAGGCTCCTTTTTGGCTTCGGTAATTACTCGATTGCCTGAAGCTCCTTGTCCAGTTCCTCCAGATGGGGCTTGAGGAACGCCGACTGCGGGAAGCTGGCGAGTTTGCGCAGCGTCAGACCGCCGACGAGCTTCATCTGTGGGTTCTTGGAAGCATCGGGGCTGTACTTGTCCAGCACGGCTGCCGCCGCCGGATTCTTCAGAATGTCCTTTACCTTGCTGTCGAGAGAAAATGCCATAATGAGTACCTCCTTTTTCTTATTCATTGATAATATTATACAAAATATTTCAGAAAACAGCATCCCGCAAAGTGCAGGATTTACAGAGATGCCGTCCCGACAATTTGACGGGTGTCTACAACGAATCACCATCAGCGTTGATTTGACATTCATGGTCAGCCTACACTTTTCTGGGATTTCCATTCTCTGCTGCTTGGGATTCAGATGATGTTCAGCTTTATGCTGGTGGATGATGCCAAACCGCTAAAGTTATGTAAACAATGTCGGCAGGTATTTCTAAGCAACCGCTCCAACGCGGAGTTTTGCAGTCCCAGGTGCAAGAATCAGTATAACGTATATAAATCTCAGGTCAAAAGCAAAGAATCCGAGGAATAACAGCCAAAAAGCCCTCACAGCTGCCACAAGCGGCATACTGTGAGGGCCAACCTCATTTATTCGTAGACGAATTCTCTCAAAATAACTTCTTCCGCACGGCTGCGAATGGAGTTACACCGTCGTACCCATTCCATTTGATCAGCGGCCTTTAACGCCTCCGTGACACCTTCCTGGGCCATCATGGCCTTTTCCATAATCTTCAACTGTTCTTGACAGGCAGTTTCGACTTCCTCAAGATGGGGCATAAGCCGATCTGTGGCCAATAGCAGATTATACATGGCAGGCCGACGCTTTTTCAGATACGTCCTCCGCAGCCAGCCATATTTCCCGATGTTGTATTCCTTCGTTTCGCCCAGTGTAAGATTCAGGATGTAATAATCCCCGCATTTTCTGTAAGTCAGTTCCATAGCGTACTCCTTTGTGTGAATGTGTGTTGACAGCTACAAATCAGGTCCGGAAACATCCCTCCCTCATCATAACTGTTTTTCCATTCACCACAAATGAGCCGCAGTCATGATGTAATACTTGGTGGAAACCACCCTTTATAAATTACATCATGTCTGAAAAACTTTCGCAAAGTAATTCATGTAAATGCCAAGCTTCTGGCAGCCACTGGGACTTGCAAGTCTGCTGTTTGGCGGCAAAAAGCGCAATCCCTCCGGAAAGTGCAACGGCGACTGCGCCCACAGCCCGCCCCACTATGGCTACCGGTACGGTCGGTGGTATTATGGGCATGGTCACACCCACGGCTGTGAATTTGGTGGAAACCATGGAGACAGCAGAGACTGAATTGCAACGTGATTTTCAAGCGGCAAGCAGTGTCCGGGTGCAACCCGGACGCAATTCGCTTGTTGGGGCAAAATCCCCAATCCCCCTGGATCAGAACTTTGTTCTGGCTGCGCATTTGAAAAATGCTTCTCTGTCGGCCCGAAACAAAATCTGTTTCGACGCTGACCGAATTTGCTATGTTTGAAAAATCCATTGCATACGAATGCTGCTATATGGTATGATGTAGCTGATTAGAAAAACGATTTTGGACAGAGCGCAGATTCCTGTGGAAGACCAAAGGGGGACAGCCATGATTGCCTGGTCAATGCGGATTATTATGGACGGCAGGGACTTGTGATTATCAAGCGAAAGAATCAAATTACCATGTCC
>CAKTHQ010000036.1 GCA_934565415.1 uncultured Oscillospiraceae bacterium | reverse complement strand
CCTCTGGCCGGTGTCCCCATGGGCACCCGTTCCGGCGACATCGACGCCTGCGTGGTGCAGTTCATCTGCAATAAGTACAAGATGAGCGTGGACGACTGCCTGACCATGCTGAACAAGAAGTCCGGCGTGCTGGCTCTGTCCGGCGTATCCTCCGACTTCCGTGACCTGGGCGAAGGCGCCGACAACGGCAACGAGGATTGCAAGCTGGCTCTGGAGAAATTCTCCTACGAGGTCGCCAAGTACGTTGGCGCTTACGCTGCCGCTCTGAACGGCATCGATGTGCTGACCTTCACCGCCGGTGTAGGCGAGAACGACGGCACCGTCCGGGCCATGGTCTGCGACTACCTGGGCTTCATGGGTGTCAAGCTGGATCCCGAGCTGAACAAGAGCCGCGGCAAGGAGATGGTCATCTCCACTCCCGACTCCAAGGTTCAGGTCTGGGTGGTTCCCACCAACGAAGAGCTGATGATCGCTCAGGACACCGCCGAGCTGGTCAGCGCTGCCAAGGCAAAGTAAGTAAAAATCCATCTGGCCGCCGCAGCAAATGCGGCGGCCTTTTTGAAAGGAAAGAATTATGGAATCAGTTGTAGAACGCTTTTTGCGTTATGTAAGCTACGATACCGCCTCCGATGAATTTTCGGAAAGCTGCCCTTCTACTCCCAACCAGAAGCTGCTGGGAACGGCCATTGCGGAGGAAATGCGGGCTATGGGCATTGCGGATGCCCGTGTGGACGAAAACGGCTATGTTTATGGTACCGTGCCGGGAGAAAAGGATTTGCCCACCATTGGCCTTATCGCCCACATGGATACATCCCCGGATGCTTCCGGTAAGAACATCAAGGCCCGAATCGTCAAATACGAGGGCGGGGACATCCTTTTAAATGCCGAAAAGGGCATCTACCTGAAGCCAAGTGAGTATGAATCCCTGAACCGGAACGTGGGCAAGCACCTGATTGTTACCGACGGCACTACCCTTTTGGGCGCCGACGACAAGGCCGGTGTGGCGGAGATTCTGACGGCGGCGGAGATTCTTCTAAAGGAGGGGGGCAGACACGCAACCCTGAAGATTGGCTTTACCCCCGACGAGGAAATCGGCCGGGGAGCGGACCGGTTTGATGTGAAGGGCTTTGGCGCGGACTATGCCTATACCGTAGACGGCGGCACGGTGGGGGAGTTGGAATATGAGAACTTTAACGCAGCCTCCGCAGTGGTTACGGTAAGGGGCCTGAATATTCATCCCGGTTCTGCAAAGAATAAAATGGTCAACTCCCAGTATATTGCCATGGAGCTTGAAGGACTGCTGCCCAAAAATCAGAAGCCGGAGTATACCGAGGGCTATGAGGGCTTTATCCACCTGACGGATATGCAGGGCGAGGTGGAAAAGACCGTGCTCCGCTACATTGTCCGGGACCACGACATGGCAGCTTTTGAAGCCAAGAAAACCATGATGAAGACCGTTGTGTCTTTCCTGAACGAAAAGTACGGGGAAGGTACCGTGGAGCTTACATTGAAAGACAGCTACTACAATATGCGGGAAAAGATCGAACCCTGCATGGAAATCGTGGAGCGGGCCAAGGAGGCGATGCGTTCCGTCGGCATGGAGCCCAAGACGAATCCTGTCCGGGGCGGCACCGACGGGGCAAGGCTATCCTACGAGGGGCTGCCCTGCCCCAACCTGTGCACCGGCGGCGAAAACTATCACGGCCGGTTTGAGTATGTCCCCGTGGAGGATATGGAACAGTGCACCAAAATGCTTCTTAGCATTCTTCGGACATTTTAAAAAAACTGTCCTATGAAAAATATGTAAATTCCACGGTTCTTTCAGCATCGGCCTCTTGCATTTTTCTGCCAAATTGGCTATACTATACCCAGTTTTAAACCGTCTGGCCTCGGGCGTGTCCCGAGTTGCCCAAACCTGGATTGGAGGAAATTACAATGAAAACGTTCAATACTGTCATGAAGGTCCTGGCTGTTCTGGCCGCTGTTGCCGGTGCCATCTATGTCATCGCCGCTTTTGGCGATAAGATCGTCGCCTGGGCAAAGCGGGTTATCGGCTGCTGCCCCTGGGACGAGGGCATGGAGGAGACCGAAGAGCCGAAGGCTGCCGAAGAGACTCCTGCGGAAGAAGCCGCTCCCGCTGCCGAAGAGGCTGCTCCTGCTGCCGAAGCTCCCGCAGAAGAGCCCAAGGCTGCTGCCGAGGACAATGCTCCCGTAGCCAGCGAAGAGGACTTCGAGGGCTGATTGCCAAAGGCATCTACACAGTTTACCCAAAACGGCGTGGCGTTTTGCCATGCCGTTTTTTGGGCTCGCTGGAAAAAGACAAAATGCAAATCCATGTGATAAACTTTTGAAAATAAAAAGTTTGTAGCATGGATGTTATAAACTTGACGAACAAATATTCTATTATTGCAAAAACCTCCCCGTTTGGGGAGGCTTTTTGTGTTTATAGGGCAAAATCTACCGCGGTACTTCGATTCTGATTCCGTCCCGCAGTTCGAAGTGGTCGATTTCTTCCAGGTCGATGGGGCTGTCCAATGCCAGGGCCAGGGTGCCCTTGGGGTTAAAATTTGTGGGATGGAGCTCTACGGAGGTACCGTCCTTTAGAATCACATGGGACTTTGCCAGCACGGCCATGGTGCGGATGTCGTCGGGATTTTCCGGTACAAAGGTCATTTCGGCCCCCATGGTGCGCAGCTTTAGGGAGGTCAGCTCCAATTCGACGCCGATCATGGAAACGTGGATGGGCTCTGTGACCAGCTCTAAGGTATTGTCATTCAGGTGGTCAAAGACGATCTCAAAATCCCAGGGGCCTTTGGAAAGCAGAACCGGGTCTTCCCCAAAGTTATGTTCCGTAAGGTTTACCAGATGAAGAATATAGGGGACGCCCGCTTCAAAGGGAGGTTTGTTCGGATTGCTGGATTGGTCCATCCGAATAAGAATGGACAGGGTGCGGCCGCTGGCCTGGATGTCCCAGTGGCCTCCCCAGTAGCCGCTGGGTTCCAGAGGCGTACCGCCTTTTTTATAGAAGTATGGCTCAAAGCCCTGATCATTTTCCAGCCTGGGAGAATGAAAATAGGTCCAATCATTCATTTTCTTTGGCCCATCCAGCCTGAGCTTCAGATAGGCAACCCGGGCTTCCGCAATGGCGTATTCCAGGGTCACGGTGTAGCCGTCTATGGTGATGCTCTGGCCAAATTCCGTGATGCCTTGGGCAATGTAATCCTTTTGCCCCTGGCTCAGGGGCTGTTTTTTCTGTCCCCGAAAATAGGAATCAAACCATTGGGTGCCGGAGAGTACCATATACCCGCAGCCCGCCAGAAGCAGCAGCGCCGCGATCAGGGCGGCAACGGTTAAGGAATGGCGGTGGCGCTGGGGTTCTACCTCGGCCTCCCGGTAGAAGCTTTCGTCGATGGTTCCCAGGGCGAGAAACAAATCTTTTCCGGTCATACGGGGATCCCCTCCTGTTCCAAAAAGGTGCGCAGCTTCTCCCGGCTGCGGAGCAGCTGCATTTTGACCTTGCTTTCCGTCATGCCGTACTTTTGGGCGATTTCCCGGACGGTATCTCCAAGCAGGTACCGGCGCAGGAAAATGACCCGGGTCTGCTTTGGCAGCTGCTTCAAAAAGCCTTCCAAAGTCTCCTGCATCTGCCTACTTTCCCATTCCCGGTCCCGCTGGCGGTCCGGGATGCACTGCTCCAGCTCTGCGGTCAGGGCTACCAGCTCCGTATTTCGCTTGGCGGCCAGATTCCAGTCCAGCCGGTCCAGGGCCAGGTTCCGGCAGATCTTTTGCAGGAAGGCCAGGAAGAAATTGGGCTTTTCCGGCGGGATCCGCTGCCAGGCCCGGTAATAGGTATCGTTCACCGTCTCCTCGGAATCCTCTTTGTTTTGCAGAATGCGGGTTGACAGGGCCAGGAGCCGGGTCCCGTAGGCCTTCCGGGTCTCCTCAATGGCCTGCTCGTCCCGCTGCCAGTAAAGGGCAATGATCTTGCGGTCTTCCATGGCAGCGCCTCCTTTCTCTTTGTGGTTTCACCTATATAGACGGAAAACCGGCCCGGACGGTCACAGTATTTTTTAAAATTGATGCAGGTCAATTGTTCTTCTTCTGGGCTTCGGCTATAATAGCATCAGAATGGAGATTGAAGCAATATGGGAAAACTACAAAGGAAGATTCAAAAGTACAGTGTGCCCACCATGTGGGCCGCCGGGGTGCTGACCCTTTTGGGGCTGGTATTCAGCAAGCTCTCCGGGTGGGAGGTTCCGGCGACGGCTGCCTATCTGCTGGCGATGGTGCTGGCGGGGGGTGCCGATGTTGTTCCGGGCGGTGCAGTCCCTGCCCCGGGCCCCTGGTTATCGGTGCGCCCATTGCCAACGTGGCGGGTATCGGCGGGGGGGCCAAGGAAGGGGTGCTTTTAAAGGGCGGGGACAGCATCGATGTGTTTGCCAAAACGGACATCTTTGTTTTCGATAAGACCGGCACCCTGACCCAGGGAAAGCCCAGCGTGAGGGCGCTCCATGCCTATGGCATGGAAGAGGCGGAGGCCCTTATCTATGGGGAAGCCCTGACCCCGGTCCGGGTATGTCTCATTCCCAGAAATGCCTTTTTGGATTTATTAAACCGGTACCCCTCCATCAGCTTAAAGCTATTGGAGGTAATGAACCGGCGGCTCCAAACGTTGACCCGGCAGACAGCGTTAGATTCCGGTAGCCAGGTGAAGAAAAGGCTGATCCGGTACTTTCTGGACCTGTCCACAGCTCAGGAAAGCCAAAGTGTCCCCCTTTCGCTGAGTGGGAAGGAGCTTGCCCAATTCCTGGGCACCACTCCGGAGACATTGTCCCGCCGCTGGACGCAGATGGAAAAAGAAGGGCTCATTAAAAAGAAGGGAAAGCAGGTGTATCTGAAGGAACCGGAGAGGCTGGAAGAAATATAATAAAACGGACGGTAAACAGTGTCGTTGCGAACCAGCGCGGAGCAGTGCGCACTGGCTCGGAATGACAAATTGTTTACCGTCCATTTTTTAATTATACATATCCGTACAATCCCCGGACGCTGACCTCTCCGGAGGCCACCGGGGCAACGGTGCCGTCGGTGAATCGGACGATCAGGTCTCCGTTGGGGCCGATGTCCAGGGCGGTGCCGTGGCGGACTTCCTCCCCCCGCACCAGGGAGATTTCCTGCCCCAGGGTGATGCAGTCCTGTTTGTAACGGGCCAGCATTTCTTCCTTGCCGGTAAACAGACCATCGTTCATTTTGGCGAAGGCCTCCATCATGGCGGCGGCTACCTTTGGGCGGGAAATTGTTTGCACGGTGACCATGGCCAGAGAACCGGCGGTTTTTCGGATCTCCTCCGGGAAGTCCGTCTCCTTCTGGCAGCAGTTGATGCCTACGCCAATGATGGCATAGTCTACGGTCCCTTCCTGGGTCATGGCCAGCTCCGTCAGAATGCCGCAGATTTTTCGGTGGTTCATAACCAGGTCGTTGGTCCATTTGATCCCCGGACGGCAGCCGGTAGCGGCTTCCACGGCGTCGCACATGGCTACGGCTACGGCGCAGGTCAGATGCATAAGGTTTTCCGGTGGGCAATTGGGCCGCAGGAGGACGCTCATATAGATGCCTACGCCCTTAGGGGACTGGAAGCTGCGCCCCAGCCGCCCCCGGCCGCCGGTTTGGCAGTCGGCTACGGCCAGGCTGCCTTCCGGGATGCCCAGGGTGGCCTGCCGCTTTAAGTAATTATTGGTGGAGTCGATGGAATCGAAGTATTCAAAGGAATCCTTCCAGGGATAATCCGGGGAAAGGTACTTGAAAATTTCCGCTTTGTTCATATCAATCAATGTCCTTTATCACTTCTGTGGGGGCCTCATCCAGAAGATCGGGATGGTAGAATAGCCGCTTGAAGTATTTGATGAAGGTGGCGTAATAGAAGCCGTCTACAGTCCGCTCGTCCAGAGTAAACCGGAAGTCCACATATTTGCGCTGCACCGGTTCCCCCTCCTCGTTCAGCTCCATGGCTTTCCGCTTGCAGCCGAAGGCGCCGAAGACAGGCAGGTTGCCAAAATCATACAGGTGATGATACACCGGGGCGATGCCTAAGGAGCCCAGGGAGGTAAAGTAGACGCTTCCGTGGAAGGGGCTGACCTCCAGCAGGGCCTTGGGAAGCAACCCAAAGTAATCCATGGTTTTTAAGAGCCACACCAAAAACTTCAGCAGTACCCCGGGGACCAGGGTCAGGGCGAAGGCTACGTTATCCACCCCCGCATCCAGGGGCGTATTTTTTGCCTTGGCGATTTCCCGGTTCATCTTCTGGTACACATCGTAGGCGGTGTCCCGGGGGGACAGGTGGAGCTTGATTTCCGTCTCCGCTCCGTCGGTGGACATATCCTTTTTGATGGTCATGCAGAACTGAATGTCCTCGCCACGGCTGTAAATCCGCTGTCCGGCAATAAACCGGTTGACACCGGGATATTTTGCCACGGCCCGGCAATAGCAGGCCAGAAACAGATGGATGATGCCAAAATTCGTCAACCCCTCCCGGCGCTTGTTCCGGATGTAGCGTTCGGCAGCGGTGATTTCAAAGTGCTCCTCATACAGGTTGGAGGAGCCGTTCCGGTTGACCATGATGTAGGGCGCAATCATATTGGCCGGGGGAAGGGTCCGGATCCGGCGACCGTCGATCCGGTCTCCCCAGGTGGGGTGATACTCCCCGGCAGGGTGAATCCGGATGGCAAACACCAGCATTGTGCAGCCCAAAAACAGCAACGTATTAGGCAGCAGCGCCAGTACGGCATCCCAGTCCTTCTGGAAAATGGCCTGCCGGTTGTAGTAGAAAATCCCGGCCAGGGGCAGAAGAATCAGGGGGAACAGAATCCAGGCTCTGTGGACCCAGAGGCCGGAGGCGATGTCCGTATACAAAAAGGCATAGAAGAACAGACTGATCCAGAACAGCCATACCATAATCCGGCTGCCCAGGGCATCCTTGGCCCAGATGGCGGCAAACAGGGCCAGCATCCATACGGGAATGGCGGTTTTGTAAAACTGTTCCTTCCCCTGGCACAGGACGATGAGAACATAAAGCAGGGTGGCCACAACCGGCAGCACCAGCCGCCACCAGACGGAGCCGGGCAGCAGCTCCATGCCGAACAGCACAATCCGGCTGACGGCGGACAGGGAAAGGCACAGGGCCATCAGCCAGGCAAAGCCGTTTTTGGGGCTGACATAGAAGTGAATGCTGTTTTTCATATCCCCAGGGCCTCCCGTGCGGCGGCAATGTGCCTGGGCTCCGTACCGCAGCAGCCTCCCAGGAGGGAAGCGCCGTTTTCCCGGCAGGCGGTAATGATCTTTGCAAAGGGTTCCGGCTCCATATCATACTGGGCCTGGCCCTGGTCGTTGATGGTGGGCATGCCGGCGTTGGGCTTGCACAGAATGGGCAGCTTGGTAAACCGGCGGAGTTTGCTTACCAGATGGGGGGTCATTTCGTCGGCGGCTACGCAGTTAAAGCCCACGGCGGCGGCACCCCAGTCCTCCAGCTGGCCCATGAGGGGCCCGGCATCCATGCCGCTGTACAGGTAGCCTCCGGACTGCATGGTAAAGCTGATCATGGTGGCAATGTCCCCCTCCATGGCGGCGGCGGTAAAAATGGCTTCGGCCTCCTGGGGATACATCAGGGTTTCGCCTACCAAAAGGTCTGCTCCGCCGTCGATCAGGCCCCGGATCTGGGTGCGGTAGTTCTCTACCATCAGGTCGAAATTGTCCGGGTCCCAGCTGTCGCAGTAGGCGCAGAGAGTGGCAATGTCTCCGGCCACCAGGCACCCGGGGGCGGCGGACCTGGACAGGGCGATGAGCTTGGCATTGATGGCCTCGCAGTGCTTGTCTAACCCGATTTTTTCCAGGGCAATGGGTTGGGCCTGGAAGGTGGGGGCGTAGATAATCTTGGTCCCGGCTTCGGCGTAACCCCGCTGGAGATTCATCAGCACCTCCGGATTCCGCAAAACCCAATCCTCGGTGGATACGGCCTTGGGCATCCCCGCTTTTAACAGGTTGGACCCGGTGGCTCCGTCCAGCAGCCAGGGGCCATTTCCCAAAGCGGACAGGAATTCTTCTTTTGTGAGCATAGCATTCCCTCGTTTCCTTTGTTTTGGGGTTATTATAATAGAAGATGGGCAGAATTGCAAGATGGGGAAGGAGGCTCCCCATTTACTTTCCTGTGTTCATCTGCTATAATACCCAAAACAACCCATCAAAGGAGTGTATTTATGAAAAAGACAGTTCTGCGGGAGTATGCCCGCCTGATCGTGAAAAAGGGAGTGAATGTCCGGAAGGGCCAGGAGGTCCTCATCTATGCGGACCTGGACCAGCCGGAGTTTGTGGCCATGGTGGTAGAGGAGGCCTACAAGGCCAAGGCTAAGAAGGTATCCGTGGAGTGGAACTACCAGCCTCTCACCAAGCTCCATGTCCGCCATCGGTCCGTGACTACTATGGGCACCGTGGAGGAATGGGAGAAGGCCCGGCAGCAGCACTATGTAGATGTGGTGCCTGCCCGGATCCATCTGGTCTCCGAGGATCCGGACGGCCTGAAGGGCATCAATATGGAAAAGGTCACCAAGGCCCGCCGGATGAGCTACCCCATTCTCAAGCCCTACAAGGACCAGCTGGAAAACAGGCAGCAGTGGTGCATTGCCGCCGTGCCCGGGGCTGCTTGGGCCAAGAAGGTCTTCCCCGGAATGCGGACCAGTACCGCTGTAGAAAAGCTGTGGGAGGCCATTCTGGCCGCTTCCAGAGTGGACGAGGACCCGGTAAAAGCCTGGGAGGACCACGACCGGGATCTGCAGGCCCGCTGCGACTACCTGAACAGCCTTTCTATCCGGTCCCTGCACTATACCGCTGACAACGGCACGGACTTTACCGTGGGTCTCATTCCGGAGAGCCAGTTCTGCGGCGGCGGAGAGACCAGCCGCACCGGTATTTTTTTCAACCCCAATATCCCTACGGAGGAGTGCTTTGTGTCTCCCATGCGGGGCAAGGCCGAGGGCATTGTTTACGCCACCAAGCCCCTGAGCTACCGGGGCCAGTTGATTGAGGGCTTCTCCATCCGCTTTGAAGGCGGCAAGGCCGTAGAGGTCCATGCCGAAAAAGGAGAGGAGCTATTAAAGGCCATGATCGAAATGGACGAGGGCGCTTCCTACCTGGGCGAATGCGCCTTGGTGCCCCAGTGCAGCCCCATTGCCAAAAGCGGCCTCTTGTTCTACAATACCCTGTTCGACGAAAACGCCGCCTGCCATCTGGCCCTGGGTATGGGCTTCCCGGATACCATTCAGGATTTCCAGAACAAGACCATCGAGGAGTGCCGGGAGCTGGGGGTCAACGACTCCATGATCCACGAGGATTTTATGATCGGCTGCGACTCCATGAACATCGATGCGCTGTGTGAGGACGGCTCGACCAAGCCTATTTTCCGGAACGGCAACTGGGCATTTTAAGGGAACCGAAAGTTTTTTTGTAAAACGGAAAAAAGTACTTGCTTTTTTGTAGAAGCTGTGCTATTATATCCAGGCGATTTAAGATTGCTAGGGGCGAGTGTGCCCTTTAACTGATATGAAAGAGGTGAAAGAAATGAAGGAAGGTATCCATCCTAACTACGAACAGACCACCATCCGCTGTGCCTGTGGTAACGTCATCGCGACCGGTTCTACCAAGAAGGACATTCGCGTTGAGATCTGCTCCAAGTGCCACCCTTTCTATACCGGCAAGCAGAAGCTGGTTGACACCGGTGGACGCGTTGATCGCTTCAACAAGCGTTTCGGCCTGAAGTAAGATTTTCTTGATTACCCGCATTACGGAAACGTAGTGCGGGTATTTTTTTGTTGCCCCGGAGGCGGCAGATGTGATATACTGATGAAAAATACAGGAGGTTTCTATGGAAGAACGATTGGATAGCGCAGTTCGGGAGCGGGCGGTGCTGGTGGGCCTGAATGCGGACTGCTTCACCCAGGAACAGACCGCTACGGAAGAATCCCTGGAAGAGCTGGAAGCGCTGCTGGAAACCGCCGGTGGCTTCTGTACCGGGAAGATGCTGCAAAACCGCCATGTGCCGGATTCTCATAGCTTTATCGGTGAAGGCAAGGCCCTGGAAGTAAAAATGCTGGTGGAGGCCACGGCTTCTACCATGGTGATTTTCGACAACGAGCTTTCCCCGGGAAATATCCGGGCCCTGGAAGAGATCATCGGCGTGACGGTATTGGATCGCAGCGCCCTCATTATGGACATTTTCGCCCAGCGGGCCAAGACCAAGGAAGGGCGGCTGCAGGTAGAGCTGGCTCAGTATAAATATCTTTTGCCCAGGCTTTCCGGTATGGGCAAGAGCCTGTCCCGGCAGGGCGGCGGCATTGGCACCCGGGGCCCCGGCGAAACCAAGCTGGAAACCGACCGGCGGCACATCCGGGAGCGGATTGCAAGGCTGGAATCCGAGCTGGAGCAGGTCCGCCAGGTCCGTGGGGTCCAGCGGGAGCGGCGGATGAAAAACTCCGTGCCGGTGGTGGCTATTGTGGGCTACACCAACGCGGGAAAATCTACCCTTTTAAATCAGCTTACCGATGCGGGCATCCCGGCCAACAACCGGCTGTTTGATACCCTGGATACCACCTCCCGGCAGCTGAAGGTATCGGACAATCTGGATGTGATTCTTTCCGATACCGTAGGCTTTATCTCCAAGCTCCCTCATCACCTGGTGGATGCTTTCCGGGCCACCCTGGAGGAGCTGCAATACGCAGACCTGCTGCTGCATGTCATCGATGCGGCGGACCCCAACCGGGAGGACCATATCCGGGTGGTGGACAAACTGATTTCCACGTTGGCAAAGCCGGGCACCCCGGTAATTTACTGCTATAACAAGGCGGATCTGGTAAGCAAAGAGGAGATTCCCGTGGGGGAGAATGTGATTGCCGTCTCCGCCGCCAAGGGAATCAATATGGATGGCCTGATGAAAAAAATCGAGGATACCCTGGGCCATGCCCGGCACCGGGTGACTTTGCGGCTGCCCTATTCCATGGGGGGCCAGGTGGATACCCTTCATTCCGGGGCCAAGGTGTTCTCGGTGGAATATACGGCAGAAGGAATTGAAATCGATGCGGTGCTGGACGAGATTCTCTACGGCCGCCTGCGGGAATTTGTGATAAAGGAGTAAGGACTTTGGAAGAATATCTGGTGCCTGCCGCCTACGGGGAGGACGAATTTATAGAGAAAAAGTCCCGGTTCATCGGCTACCTATGGCCGGTGGATACGGAGGCGGAAGCGCTGGAAAAGATCCAGGAGACAAAGAAAAAGCACTACGATGCCACCCATAACTGCTGGGCTTACATCATTAAGGACGGGGCCGTCCGGTTTTCCGACGACGGAGAGCCGGGGGGCACCGCCGGAATGCCTATGCTGCAGGTACTGCAGCGGGAAGGGCTCTATAACGTGGTGTGCGTGGTCACAAGATATTTTGGCGGCATCCTCTTGGGCGCCGGAGGCCTGGTCCGGGCCTACACAAAGGGAACGAAAATTGCCGTAGACGCGGCGGGAAAAAGCTGCAAGCGGGTGTGGACGGCCCTGTATCTGCCCTGCCCGTACCCCCTTTACGAGCGGGTGAAGCTGGCGGTGGCGGCCTACGATGGCATCATCCGCAAAACGGACTACGGGGCGGAAATTGAATTGGAAGTACTGTTTCCGGAGGCCAAAAGGTCAGACTTTTTGGAACACCTGACAGACATGACCAGCGGCACCGTGGAGGCTATGGAGATCGGAAAGGAATACCGGGCCTTTCCGGTGACGCAAAAGGAGTGATTTTCATGACGGTACGGGAAGAGTTGGAGCGCTTGGAGCACCGCAGGCTCAGCCCCTTGGCCGCTTTCGCGGACCAGTCCACCGGGCGGCCCGGGCAGGAGCCGGAGCGGGAGGAGGATGTGCGGACCTGTTTCCAGCGGGATACGGACCGGGTGGTCCACTGCAAGGCCTTCCGGCGGCTGATGCACAAAACCCAGGTGTTTTTAAGGCCGGAGGGGGACCACTACCGGACCCGTATGACCCATACCCTGGAAGTTGCCCGCATTGCCAAAACCATTACAAGAGCCTTAGGGCTTAACGAGGATTTGGCGGAGGCCATCGCCATGGGCCACGACCTGGGCCACACCCCCTTCGGCCACGCCGGGGAGGGGGCCCTGAGCAAGTGCCTGGGCAAGCCCTTCCGGCACAATGAGCAGAGCCTGCGGGTGGTGGACTGCCTGGAAAAGGACGGCCAGGGGCTGAACCTGACGAACGAGGTCCGCATGGGCATCCTCTGCCATACGGGGGACCGGCTGCCGGAGACATTGGAGGGCCAGATTATCCGCCGGGCGGATCAGATCGCCTATGTGAACCACGACATTGACGATGCCATCCGGGCGGGGATCCTTTCGGAGTCCGATATTCCCAGAAGCATTGCCGCCGTCTTGGGGGAGAACCCCAGGGACCGGATCAACACCCTGGTCTGCGATACCATCCGCACCTCCCGGGAGGCCGGGGCCATCCGCATGACCCCCAGCGTGGAGCTTTCCCTGGCGGAGCTGAGGAGCTTCATGTTTGAGCGGGTCTACCACAACCCCGTTGCCAAGGGGGAGGAGCACAAGGCCCAGGAAATGCTGCAAAGGCTGTTTGAATACTATATGGACCATCCCGAGGCTTTGCCGGAGGACTTCCAGCCCCAAATGAGCTTTGACGGCCTGGAACGGACGGTTTGCGACTACATCGCCGGAATGACGGATAACTACGCGGTAGGAAAGTTTACAGATATTTTTGTGCCTTCCGGCTGGAATGTCCGGGGATAATGTGATATAATAACAAAATAACGATGAAAGAGAAAGGAGGGAGCACACTATGCCGTTTCCACCCCAATTTCTGGATGAATTGGCGGCCAGAAACCCCATCGAAGAGGTGGTGGGGCAGTATGTGAATCTGAAACGGTCCGGCAGCAACCTGTTCGGCCTGTGCCCCTTCCACGGGGAGAAGACCCCCTCCTTTTCCGTCGCCCCGGACAAGGGCATCTTCTATTGCTTCGGCTGCCACAAGGGCGGCAGCGTCATCAATTTCGAAATGGAGATTGAGGGCCTGAGCTATCCGGACGCCGTCCGGGCCCTGGCCCAGCGGGCAGGCATGGAGGTGCCGGAGGACGAGGAGTACAAAAGCCGCTACCAGAAGCAGGAGCGGCTGTGGGCCCTGAGCAAGGAGGCGGCCCGTTTTTTTGTAAAGGAGCTCTATGGTCCCAACGGGAAAGAAGGCCTGGCCTATGCCCGGAAGCGGGGAATGTCCAAGGGAACCCTGACCCGGTTTGGCATCGGGTTTGCGCCCAATACCTGGAGAAGCCTGACGGATGCCATGGAGGCCAAGGGCTACACGGAGGAGGAACTGAAGGGCGCCGGCCTGGTGTCCGAGAAAAACGGAAGTGTCTACGACCGGTTCCGGAACCGGCTGATGTTTCCCATCATCGATATCCGGGGCAATGTCATCGGCTTCGGCGGCCGGGTTATGGATGATTCCACCCCCAAGTATCTCAACTCCCCGGAAACCATGATCTTTAACAAGCGAAAAAACCTCTTCGCATTGAATATTGCCAAGAAGACCAAGCTGGATTATATGATCCTGGTGGAAGGGTATATGGATGCCATAGCCCTGCACCAATATGGCTTTGACTGCGCTGTGGCATCCTTAGGTACCTCCTTAACGGACGAACACGCCCAGCTTTTAAGCCGCTATACCCAGCAGGTCATGCTGATCTACGACGGCGACGAGGCCGGGCAGAACGCTACAAAGCGGGCTATCCCAATGCTGGAAAAAGTTGGTATCCAGGTGAAGGTCCTGCAGATGCGGGATGCAAAGGACCCGGATGAATTCTTAAAAAAATTTGGGGCCGATAAATTCCGGCTACTGCTGGAGGAAAGCTCCAACCGGGTGGAATACCAGCTTCGGGCCATTCAAAAAAAGTATGACCTCACCTTGGACGACGAACGGGTGAAATTTCTGACCGAGGCAGCGGAGCTTATTGGCAGTCTCCCCAATGCTGTGCAGAGAGATGTTTACGGCACTCGGGTAGCGGAGGCAGCAAAAATCAGCCCGGATGCAATGAAAATAGAAATCGAAAAAGCCCAAAAGCGCCGGCTGGGCAAGGAGAAAAAGAAACAGGAACGCATTGACTTGGCTCCGGCAATCGCCTGCCAGCCCAAAAGCAAGACCTTTCACTATGACAATATTCGCTCCGCAATGGCGGAAGAAGTTGTGATTTCACTATGTATGCAGGATGCAGGGCTGATGGAAAAGGCTATGAATTTGCCCCGGGAGGCCTTTTCTTCCCCCTTGCTGGGGAAGGTTTTTGGCCAGATGGTGGAGCAGTACAAGCTGGGCAAGGACCCCTCCCTGGCGGCCCTGACGGATTTTACCCCGGAGGAAATGGCCCACATTGCAGGGTTTTTACAGCGGCATACCGATGTGATATCTGAGCAGGCGCTGCTGGACAGTATGGCCGTTATTCAGGATGCCCATGCATTTCAGAGAATCAACTCCGACGAAGACCTGCTGCTCCTGCAGCGGAAGCTTCGGGAAAGAAAAGGAGCCAGAATATGACAGAGCAATTCGACCAGGAAAAAGACACCCAAACCGAAATTCCGGCCCCTGCGGATGAGGATGACATCCGTCAGTATCTCCAGGAAATTCGCAGCTATCCCAGACTCACACCGGAAGAGGAGCGGGAGCTGGCCCGGCGCTGCGCCCAGGGGGATGAGGATGCCATCCGGCAGATGGTCAACAGCAATCTGAGGCTGGTGGTTTCCATCGCCAAGGAATATGCCGGCCGGGGGGTACCGCTGCTGGACCTCATACAGGAAGGCAGTATCGGCCTGTTGGCCGCGGCTAAAAAATTTGATTATACCCGGGATTTCCGGTTTTCTACCTATGCCACCAAGTGGATCCGCCAGGGGGTAACCCGGTGCTTACTGAACCACGGGGGCACCATCCGGGTGCCGGTACATACGGGAGAGCGAATCCGCAAAATTCAGGCGGCCCGGGCCTATCTGCGGCAGGAAAACGGCGTAGAGCCCACCCCGGAGGAAATTGCCAAGCGGGTGGACCTGCCAGCGGAAAAGGTACAGGAGCTATTGCAGCTGTCCCCGGATATTTGTTCTCTGGATGTACCTACCGGGGACGGGGAAAAGGGCACTCTGGGGACCCTGCTGGAGGACCTGGAGGCTCCCCAGCCCCAGGAGGAGCTGGTCCGCAAGGAATTGACGGACATGATGGACAGGCTCTTAAACAGCCTGACGCCCCGGCAGCAGATGATTTTGCGGCTGCACTTCGGCATGGAGGACGGCACCTGCTACTCCCTGGAAGCCATCGGCGATAAGCTGGGGATTTCCAAGGAGCGGGTCCGGCAGGTGGAAAAGCAGGCTATGGATAAGCTGCAGGCCCTGGGTACCAGCATGGGATTGGAGGACTTTTTGGAATGATGGATTTGGATCTTTCCTTTGGGGATTCCCCTTGGGAAATCTGGCTTTCCGGTAAGCGGCCGGGGGACAGCCTCAGCGCCGCTCAATTGCTTACCTTTTTGGAGGAGGAGACGGAAGAGGGTGTAGAGGATGCCTTTGCCGCATTGCAGGACCGGGGGCTTAAATTGGATGTGACCACTCTCCCTTCCCGGGAGTTTATCGGCCAGGCGGCTCTCCGGCTGCGGCAGGAAGAGCAGATGGCCAAAAACGGCCTGGATGTGCGGGAATTGAACCCTACGGATCCCCTGCGGCTATACCTGGAGGAAATCCGGGGACTTTCCGACGAAGCGGATGAAGAAGCGCTCCTTCTCCGGGCGGCCCGGGGAGACGGGCAGGCAAGAGAGAAGCTGACCAGCCTGGGGCTCAAGCGTGTGGTGGAGCTGGCTACAGAATTTACGGGCTACGGCGTGCTGCTGATGGACCTGATCCAGGAGGGCAGCATGGGCCTGTGGCAGGCGGTTTCCGGCTTTACCGACGGCGACTATGCCGAAAAGCGGGACGAGGCCATCCGCCAGGCTATGGCCCGGGCGGTGACCGTCCAGGCCCGGGAAAGCGGCGTGGGCCGGAAAATGCGGCAGGCCCTGGAAGATTACCGGGCGGTAGACGAACGGCTTCTATCCGAGCTGGGCAGAAACCCAACTTTGGAAGAAATCGCCGCGGAGCTGCATATGACCCCGGAGGACGCGGCTACCGTCAAGCGGAACCTGGACGATGCCCGGCTTTTGGAGCGGGCCACCGCCCAGCCGGAGGAGCAGCCGGAAGAGGAGGAAGACCAGGCCGTAGAGGATACCGCCTACTTCCAGACCCGCCAGCGGATTACGGAGCTACTGAGCGTGCTGCCTGAGGAGGACGCCAAGCTTCTGAGCCTGCGCTTCGGCCTGGACAAGGAGCTGCCCATGAGCCCCGAGGAGACGGGCCGCCGTTTGGGGCTCGCGCCCCAGGAGGTGGTCCGGCGGGAGGCAGCTGCCTTGGCCCGGCTGCGCACCGAAAAAGAATAAGGGGGATTTATCTGTGGAAAAGAAAATATCAATTGCCATTGATGGCCCGGCCGGTGCCGGTAAGAGCACCATTGCCCGGCGGCTTGCAAAGGAGATGGGCTACCGCTATGTGGATACCGGGGCCATTTACCGTACCGTTGCCTACTTTATGGACCTGTGGGGGGTAAGCCCCAAGGACACCGACGGGGTGAACCGGTACATTGACGAGCTGACCATCGGCATCCGGTACGATGACGAGGGCGTGCAGCATATGATTATGAACGGCATGGATGTGACAGAGGACATCCGCACCCCGGAAATCTCCCGGAAGGCCAGCCTGATTGCGGCCCAGCCCATGGTAAGGGAGGCTCTTCTCGATATGCAGCGGGAGGCGGCGAGCCAGTATGATGTGGTGATGGACGGCCGGGACATTGGTTCCGTAGTGCTGCCCAAGGCCACCGTCAAAATTTTCCTGACGGCTTCTGCAGAGGTCCGGGCGGAGCGGCGGTGCAAGGAGCTCCAGGCCAAGGGCCAGAAGGTGGATTACAACAAGGTCCTGAAGGACATTCAGCAGCGGGACTACCAGGATACCCACCGGGACATTGCCCCCCTGAAAATGACCCGGGATTCCGTAAAGCTGGATACCTCTGCCATGACCATTGACGAGGTCATTGCTGCCATGAAGAAGATCATCGGGGAGAAGATCGGGGCATGAGTGTAGAAGTCGCCAAAAGCGCAGGCTTTTGCTTTGGCGTCAGCCGCGCGGTAGAGCTGGTGCAAAAGGCCGCGGGGGAGGGCAAGAGAACTTTAACCCTGGGCCCTATCATCCACAACCGCCATGTGGTGGCCCAGTTTAACGAAGCCGGTGTCCGGGTCATCGATGTCCCGGAGGAAGCCGGACCCGGAGACACGGTGGTGATCCGTTCTCACGGGGTGGGCCGCCAGGTTTATGAACGGCTTCAGAAGCAGGGGGCAAACATCATCGATGCCACCTGCCCCTTTGTCAAGCGGATCCACGGCCTCGTCAGCCAGGCTCAGGAGGAAGGAAGGCTTCCCATCATCATCGGTACCCCTACCCATCCGGAGGTGGAAGGCATCGCCGGCTGGTGCGGGGACTGCCGCATCTTTGACAGCCTGGAAGCCCTCCAAAAGTGGGTTCAGGAAAGCAAAATCGACGCGAATACACCAATTTGCATGGTTTCACAAACCACATCCACCGAAAATTTGTGGAAATTATGCAGAGATTTTGCAAAAAAACAGTTTACTAACTTGAAAATTTTTGATACAATATGTAAAGCGACTGAGGATAGGCAGACCGAGGCGGCATCTTTAAGCCGCCGGTGCCAGGCAATGGTGGTAGTTGGGGACGCAAAAAGCTCCAATACGGGCCGCCTGGCCATGATTTGCCGAGAATACTGCGACCGTGTAGCTCTTGTTGACGATGCCAGCGAACTGGAGCCCGCGTTTTTCGCCGGTATCACTGATGTTGGAATCACGGCTGGTGCGTCCACACCGGCGTGGATTATAAAGGAGGTCAACAAGACTATGAGCGAAATTACCAATGTTGAGGCTGTACAGGAGGAGAACTTTGCTGAGCTTCTCGAGCAGTCCATCAAGACTTTAAATACAGGAGATAAGGTCATCGGCACCGTTACCGGAATCGGCAATACCGAGATCCAGGTAGACCTGGGCACCAAGCACGCCGGTTACATTCCTTATGACGAAGTCAGCAACGATCCCACTGTGAAGCCCGAGGACATTCTGAAGGTTGGCGACGAGATCGAAGTGTTCGTCGTCCGCGTCAACGACCAGGAGGGCACCGTGCAGCTGTCCAAGAAGAAGCTGGACGGCCTGAAGGTTTGGGACGAGATGGCCGACTATGTGGAGAACAAGACTACCATCGACGCCGTCATTACCGAAGAGAACAAGGGCGGCCTGGTGGCCAATGTGAAGGGCGTTCGGGTGTTCATCCCCGCTTCCCAGTCCGGCATCGCCAAGGGCGGTGACATGGCCGGTATGGTTGGCAAGCCCGTACAGCTGAAGATTACCGAGGTCAACCGTGCCCGCCGTCGCGCCATCGGTTCCATCCGTGCCGTGAACGCTGAGGCCCGCAAGGCTGCTCAGGAGAAGATCTGGAGCGAGATCGAGGTCGGCAAGAAGTACCATGGTGTGGTCAAGTCCCTGACCTCCTACGGTGCCTTCGTAGACATCGGCGGCGTGGACGGCATGGTCCATGTTTCCGAGCTGAGCTGGAACCGGATCAAGACCCCTGCTGATGTTGTGAAGGTTGGCGACGAGATCGACGTTTACGTTATCTCCTTCGACCCCGAGAAGCACAAGATCTCCCTGGGCTACAAGACCGACGAGATGAACCCCTGGAACCAGTTCATGACCAAGTACAATGTTGGCGATGTGGTGGATGCCAAGGTCGTGAAGCTGATGACCTTCGGTGCCTTTGCCGAGATTCTGCCCGGCGTAGACGGCCTGATCCACATTTCCCAGATTGCTGACCGCCGCATTGGCAAGCCCGAGGATGTTCTGTCCGAGGGTCAGGAAGTCAAGGTTAAGATCACCGACGTTGACGCCGAGAACAAGCGTATCTCCCTGTCCATCCGCGCTCTGCTGGAGGACAATGGCGAGGACGCCGAGTAATTAAAGTCCATTCCAATACCGGGGTAGTCTGTCTGCCCCGGTATTCTTGCTATAGAAAGGAGAAATCCCCCATGGTCAAACACATTATTTTCTTCACCCTGAAAGAGGACGCAGACAAGGACGCCGTGATCACCGCTGCCGAAAAGGCTCTGATGCCCCTGGTGGGGAAAATCCCGGGCCTTACCAAAATGGAAGTGAAAAAGTGCTTCTCTGGCCCCGACTTAGTGCTCTATTCCGAGCTGGAGAGCAAGGAAGCTCTAGCTGGCTACGCCGACCATCCCGCCCATATCGAGGCCAAGGGGCATTTCTTCCCCTGGGTAGCTTCCCGGGTGGCTGCAGATTACGAAGTGTAAGGAGAAAGTAAAATGAAGGCAATTGTTACCGTCGTCGGACAGGACCGGGTGGGCATCATCGCCGCCGTGTGCACCAAGCTTGCCCAGTACAATGTAAACGTGCTGGACATCAGCCAGACCGTTATGCAGGGCTATTTTACCATGATGATGGCCACCGAGGTCTCCCAGTGCAATATCCCCCTGAGCGAGCTGGCCCAGCGGATGGACGAGACCGGCGTAGAGCTGGGCCTTTCCATTCGGGTCCAGCGGGAAGATATTTTCCAGGCCATGCATCGGATTTGAGGAGAACGCCATGCTGGATCAAAATGACATTCTGTCCACTCTGGACATGATCGACAATCAGCACCTGGATATCCGGACCATCACCATGGGCATTAGCCTCCTGGACTGCGCGGACCCGGATCTGAACACCTGCTGTGAAAAAATCTACAATAAGATCACCCGCTGCGCCAAGGACCTGGTCAAGGTGGGCCGGGAGATCGAAGGGGAGTTCGGCATCCCCATTGTGAATAAGCGGATTTCCGTCACCCCTATCTCCCTGGTGGCCGCCGCCTGCCAGACGGATTCCTATGTGGAGATCGCCCAGACTCTGGATGCCGCGGCCAAGAAGTGCGGTGTCAACTTTATCGGAGGCTTCTCCGCTCTGGTCCAGAAGGGCTGCACGGAAAGCGACTGGAAGCTGATGCGTTCGATTCCCGAGGCAATGGCCAAAACCGATATGGTCTGCGCCAGCGTCAATGTGGGCTCTACCAAGGCCGGCATCAACATGGATGCCGTGGCCGAAATGGGCCGCATTGTGAAAAAGACCGCCGAGCTGACAAAGGAGAATGACTGCCTGGGCTGCGCAAAGCTGGTGGTGTTTGCCAATGCGGTGGAGGATAATCCCTTTATGGCCGGCGCTTTCCACGGGGTAGGGGAGCCGGAATGCGTCATCAATGTGGGCGTATCCGGCCCGGGCGTGGTGTACCACGCTCTGCAGAGCGTCAAGGGCCAGCCCTTTGACGTGGTGGCGGAAACCGTTAAGAAGACCGCTTTCCGCATTACCCGTATGGGCCAGCTGGTGGGCGTAGAGGCCTCCCGCCGCCTGGGGGTACCCTTCGGCATCGTGGACCTGAGCCTGGCGCCTACCCCCGCCATCGGCGACAGCGTGGCCCGGATTTTGGAAGAAATGGGTCTGGAAACCTGCGGTACTCACGGAACCACCGCCGCTCTGGCCCTCCTCAACGACGCCGTAAAGAAGGGCGGCGTCATGGCCTCCAACCATGTAGGCGGCCTTTCCGGCGCCTTTATCCCGGTGTCCGAGGATGAGGGCATGATTGCCGCAGCCGAAAAGGGGACCCTGGTCCTGGACAAGCTGGAAGCTATGACCTGCGTCTGCTCCGTGGGCCTGGATATGATCGCCGTCCCCGGGGATACCAGCGCCGCTACCATCTCCGCCATCATCGCCGACGAAGCCGCCATCGGCATGGTCAATACCAAGACCACCGCGGTCCGCATCATCCCCGCTCTGGGTAAGACAATGGGCGACCGAGTAGAGATGGGCGGTCTGCTTGGCTCCGCTCCCATTATGCCGGTGCATAAAGAAAGCAGCGAAGCTTTCATCGCCCGCGGCGGCCGAATCCCCGCCCCGCTGCAGAGTTTGAAGAATTAAGAGATAAATAAGAATTTAGAGCTGTAAAATAATGTAGCGTCGTTGCGAACCAGTCCGCAGACTGGTGTGGCAACCCCCCGGT
>CAKTHQ010000035.1 GCA_934565415.1 uncultured Oscillospiraceae bacterium | reverse complement strand
TCAGGCCTGTCAGCCTGTGCCATTCATCCGAGAGATTGCCACGGCAGTGTGCGCACTGCCTCGCAATGACAGCCTTAGTCTTGCAAATCCCCATTTGTCTTTCTATTTCCTTTTCGGAGGTGCCCCATGGCCCAATCCAAGTTTGAAGCGCACAAAACCGCGCTCTGGTTTTTCTCCTTTCTTCTGCTCCTCTTCCCCGTCTACCTGGGGCAATTTGACCTGAGCGGGGTTCCCGTTCTGCAATATGCCATTTATGCTTCCTCCCTGCTTGCCTATGGGCTATTGGCCAGCAAGGTCTATTTTCTGGACGGGCACAGCAGAAAGGAATTGCTCTATATAACGGCTGCCCTTGTCCTTTTGGCTCTGGGGGTAGTGTTTTCCGGGATCCGGAGTCTATTCAGCACGGGCCTGCTGGTCATCGCCTGCAGGGATGTCCCCTTTTCCAAAATCGCGAAATGCGGCTTTTTCTTCTTTGCCGGTGCCATTCTTATCAATGCCCTTCTGGTCCTCCTGGGGGTCCTGGAGGACACCACCATTATCCGGGGGGAGCTCATCGGCCAAGGCAATGTGCGGCACACCTTGGGCTTCGGCTACCCCAATACCCTGGCCCTGTGGGGGATGGTAACGGTATTCGGGGCGCTGCTGTTTTCCCAAAAGGGCTTCAGGGTCCCGCTGCTTGCCCTTGTGTTTTCTGTGGGATTGTTTCTGCTGACGGATTCCAAGGCGGCTTTTCTCTCCTCCCTGCTGGCCGTTGTTCTTTTCCTGGCGTTCCGGGCGGCAAAAAATACCCTTACAAAATGGGCCTGGGCCCCTGCCGCAGCCGCAGCCCTTGTCGCTTTAGCCGCCTTTGGGTTTATTGGGCTGGCCCTTTTATATCGGGAGGACAGCCGGGCTTTTGCGCTGCTGAACACCCTTTTCTCCCAACGGCTGGGCTACGCCAACCAGGGCTTCCAGCTCTTTGGGGCGTCCCTCTTCGGGGCCCATGTGGACTTTGGATGGGACCCGGTGGACAGCCTGTATGCCTACGGGCCCATCTGCCTGGGGGTTGTACCAAGCCTTCTATACCTGGGCTTTGGCGTTTATGCCGCCTATCGTGGGGCAAAGGCCGGGCGCTGGGAAATTGTCGCCGTGGCCCTGGCCGGAGCTCTGTACTCCACCATGGAATATTCCCTGATCAACCCCATCTTCGTCCCCATATACGCATTCTCCGCCGCCCTGGAAGCACCTACGGGGGAAAAAAAGAAAAATCCGTCGGTTTGACGGAAGTTCTCCCAACCTCCCCCCTATTTTTTGGCTTGTTTTTTGGGAAAGTGTCTATTGCATTGCCAGTGAACACAATGGTATAATAGTGCCGTACGTTGTCCGGGCGACCGGATGAAATAGAATTTTGAAGCGAGGTAAATCATTGATGATAACTTACGGAGAGAATATCAAGATTTTCTGCGGCAACTCCAACCGGGCTTTCGCCGAGGGTATCTGCAAGAACCTAGGCGTAGAGCTTGGCAAGGCCGAGGTAAAGACCTTCGCCGATGGCGAAGCCTCTGTCAGCCTGCTGGAAACCGTCCGCGGCGCCGATGTCTTCCTGGTTCAGTCCACCTGTAAGCCCGTAAACGACCATCTGATGGAGCTGCTCGTCATGTGCGATGCCTGCCGCCGGGCTTCCGCCGGGCGGATCACCGCTGTCATCCCCTACTTCGGCTATGCCCGCCAGGATCGGAAGGCCAAGAGCCGGGATCCCATCTCCGCCAAGCTGGTAGCCAACATGATTACCGCCGCCGGTGCAGACCGGGTGCTGACCATGGACCTGCACGCCGCCCAGATTCAGGGCTTCTTTGATATTCCCCTGGACCATCTGCTGGGCAATCCTACCTTTGTCAATTATTTCCTCGATAAATTCCCCGAAAACCAGTACAACCACGATGAGTTCGTGGTGGTCTCCCCCGATGTGGGCTCCGTAGGCCGGGCCCGCGCTTTCGCCGCCAAGGTCCATATGGGCCTGGCCATTGTGGATAAGCGCCGCCAGAGAGCCAATGTGTGCGAGGTTATGAACATCATCGGCGACGTGAAGGGCAAAACCTGCCTGCTGTTCGACGACATGGTGGATACCGCCGGCTCCCTGTGCAACGCCGCCCACGCCCTGGTGGAAATCGGCGGCGCTAAGGAAGTATATGCCTGCGCCACCCACGGTGTGCTGTCCGGCCCCGCCTACGAGCGCATTGAGGCAAGCCCCATTAAGGAAATGGTCTTCCTGAATACCATTCCCCAGATGGGCAACACCCCCAGCGGCAAGATCAAGTTCCTGGATGTTTCCCATGTGTTCGCCCGGGCCATTGAGCACGTTCACGGCGGCACCTCCATTGCGGACCTGTTCTAAGCCATGCAAGAAAACAGCTGGCTGATCGTGGGCCTGGGTAATCCGGGCCCCGAATATGCCAAAACCAGACACAATGTCGGCTTCCGGTGCATTGACCTGCTGGCAGAAAAGCTGGGGGCCAGAATCGACAAAGCCAAATTCCAGGGACTCTACGGCCAGGTGGATTACAAAGGTAATCGGCTGTACCTGCTGAAGCCCCTGACCTATATGAACCTGTCCGGCGTTTCCGTCCTGCAGCTGAGCAGCTTCTTTAAAATCCCGCCCCAAAGAATCATTGTCATTTTTGATGACATTTCCCTGGAGCCCGGGCGGCTGCGGGTACGCTCTGACGGCTCTGCCGGCGGGCACAACGGCATCAAGTCCATCATTGCCCAATTGGGAAGCCAGGACTTCCCCCGGGTCAAGATCGGTGTGGGCGCCAAGCCCCATCCGGACTTTGACCTGGCCGACTGGGTTCTGAGCACCTTCTCTGCCCAGGAGGAAAAGGCTCTGGCCGTTTCCCTGGAAAACGGCGCCCAGGCCGCCCTGACCCTCGTCACCGACGGCGTCAGCCAGGCCGCCAACAAATTTAACGGAAGCCACCCGTAGGTGCCTCTAGCGGTGCACTCCAAAAGTGCCCGGTTTTCTGAGCGCGTCGATGGTTGCTGGCCGGTGGGGGGGTCTTAGGGGGAGGCGGCTCCGAGCTGGAACGAGACCTCAGCGCTCCCCCTAAGCCGCATTCTTTCCCCTCTTTCTTGGCGGGACAAGAAAGACGCCGCCGGAGGCACCCAGCCTACGGGATGAATCCGCCTAAATCAAGCAAATTCAGACTCCGGTCCCTTCACCGTAAGCCTGAAATACGCCCTTAAAACGGAAAGAGATTTTTTCTCTTTCCGCTTTGTGGCGTGGAGCAAATGTTGAAAACGAGGTACCATTTACATGGAACAACCCCTTCTTTTTATGCTGAAAACCGTCCCGGAGTATGCCATTCTTTCGGAAACTCTGGGAAAAAACCAGGCCGCTGCCGTTACCGGGGTGGGCCAGATCAACCGGAGCCATATGATCGCGGGGCTCAGCCGGGACTTAAACCGCCCCATGGCTATTGTATGCCAGGACGATATGGCCGCCCGAAGAATGCAGGAGGAGCTGAAGTGCTTCCTTGGAATCACCGCTCCCATCCTCCCCGGCCGGGACCTGACCTTTTACGATGCCGCCTCCGTCTCCAAATCCTGGGAGCAGAAGCGTCTGCGGCAGCTGCGGGACTGGCAAAGCGGCGCCGTACCGATTGAAATTCTCACCTGGGAGGCCATGAGCCTGCGGACCATGCCCCCGGAGGTGCTGCAAAAAGCCGCCTTTACCCTGGAAGTCGGGAAGGAATATAACCTGGACGATCTGGCCGCCAAACTCACGGCCTCCGGCTACCGCCGCTGCGGCATGGTAGAGGGCGCGGGTCAGTTCGCCTTCCGGGGCGGCATTGCAGACATCTATTCCCCCGGAGAGGACCGGCCCGTCCGGCTGGAATTCTTTGGAGACGAGCTGGACACCATGGGCTATTTCGACCCGGATACCCAGCGCCGCAGTGAAAACGTAGACAAAATCCAGCTTCTGCCCGTTTCCGAAGCCCTGCCCGGACTCCACCCAAAGGGGACCGGGGGTCTAAACAAAGACCTGCAAAATCTCATTTCCCGGCAGCGCAGGAGGAAGCATCCCAACGAGCTGCTCATCGAAACCCTGACCAAAGACCTGGAAAAGCTGGAAAACAATCTCCACAATTCCGCCTGGGACCGGTACCTGGCCCTTATCTACCCGGAGTTTGCCTGTGCGGCGGACTATGCCCCGGAGGGCTGCATCTGGGCCCTTTGCGACCACAGTAACCTTTCCCGCACCGCCCGGAACCGGACGGAGGAAATTGGGCTCCAGTTGGACAGTCTGCTAAACGGCGGCCAGGTGGCAGGAGAGCTGTGTGACTTTGTCATCCAGTGGGAGGATTTTACCAAGCGTCTTCGTGGCAAGACCGTCGCCTACTTCGATACCTTCGGCGGCAGCGCCTACCCGGAGGAGTGCCTGCCAAGCCAGCTTCTGCCCGTTACCGCCAAACAGCTGCCCAGCTACGGCGGCAACCTGGATGCGGCAGTCAGCGATATGAACCATTACAGGAAAATGGGCTTCGGCACTCTGGTGCTCTGCGGCACCCGGCACCGGGCAGAGCTGATGCAGCAGATGCTAAGGGAAAAGAACCTGTCTGCCTTTTTGGCTATCCCATTAAATACCCTGCCCAAGCCGGAGCAGATTCTGCTGACCGACGGCACCCTGCCCTACGGGATGGAGTATCCCTTATCCAAGCTGGCGGTGCTCTCCGAAGGCCAGCTGATTGCCAAAACCGAGCCCAAGCGGAAGGCTCCGGCCAAGAAAACCGCCACCAACCGGCAGAAGCTGAACTCCTTTACGGACCTGACCCCCGGGGACCTGGTGGTTCACGAGAACTACGGTATCGGCCGGTTTGTGGCCATGGAGCAGATCAAAGTAGGGAACGCCATCAAGGACTATATCAAAATCGCCTACCAGGGGTCCGATACCCTGTTCGTCCCCGCCACTCAGCTGGACCTGGTGAGCAAATACATCGGCGGCGGCGAGGATGCCAACATCCGCCTGAATAAAATCGGCTCTGATGCCTGGCAGAAGACCAAAGCCAAGGCCCGGAAGGCCGCCAAGGATATGGCCGGAGAGCTCATCCAGCTCTACGCCGCCCGGAAACGGCAGTCCGGCTACGCCTTCTCCGCCGACGCCCCCTGGCAGCGGGAGTTTGAAGACAACTTTCCCTACCCGGAAACCGACGACCAGCTGCGGTGCATTGCGGACATCAAAAAAGATATGGAATCCCCCATTCCCATGGATCGGCTTCTCTGCGGCGACGTGGGCTTCGGCAAAACCGAGGTTGCCCTGCGAGCCGTCATGAAGGCCGTGATGGATGGAAAGCAGGTGGCCATTCTGGTGCCCACCACGGTATTGGCCCAGCAGCACTACCAGACGGCGGTATCCCGGTTCCGGGGCTTCCCCGTGAACATCGATGTGCTCAGCCGGTTCCGGACCCCCAAGCAGCAGGCAAAGACTTTGCAGGAGGTCCGCAGCGGCAATGTGGACCTGATCATCGGCACCCATAAGCTGCTGCAAAAGAGCGTGGAATTCAAGGACCTGGGCCTTCTTATTGTAGATGAGGAGCAGCGCTTCGGCGTAACCCACAAGGAGCGGCTGAAGGAAATCTCCAAAGGCGTGGATGTGCTGACCCTGTCTGCCACCCCCATTCCCCGGACGCTTAACATGGCTCTTTCCGGTATCCGGGATATGTCCACCATTGAAGCGCCCCCGGCAGACCGGTACCCGGTGCAGACCTTTGTCATGGAGTACAATACCGCTGTCATTGATGACGCCATCCGCCGGGAAATCGACCGGGGCGGCCAGGTATTCTACCTGCACAACCGGACGGAAACCATCGAGCAGTGCGCAAGCGCCCTGCAAAAGCGGATCCCGGGGCTGCGCATCGGAATTGCCCACGGGCAGATGACGGAAGAGACGTTGGGAGAGGTGATGACCAATATGGCCGAGGGAGAAATTGATGTGCTGGTGTGCACCACCATCATTGAAACCGGCCTGGACATTCCCAACGCCAATACCCTGATTATCGAAAACGCAGACCGATTCGGCCTGAGCCAGCTCCACCAGCTCCGGGGCCGGGTAGGCCGGTCCACCCGCCACGCCTACGCCTACTTTACCTATCGCCCGGACAAAAACCTGACGGAGATCGCGGAAAAGCGGCTCAGCGCCATCCGGGACTTTGCGGAGTTCGGCTCCGGCTTTAAGATTGCCATGCGGGACCTGGAAATCCGGGGCGCCGGCAACCTGCTGGGCGCCGAGCAGTCCGGCCACATGATGAGCGTGGGCTACGATATGTACCTGAAGCTCCTGGATGAGGCCGTACTGGAAGAAAAGGGCGAGGCCCCCAAGGGGCCGGACTGCACCGCCGACCTGAACGTCACCGCCAACGTGGACAAGGACTATGTGTCCCGTGGGGAGGAACGGATGGATCTTTACCGCCGTATGGCCGCCATCCGCAGCCAGGAGGACGCCGACGACCTGCTGGACGAAATCGTGGACCGGTACGGCGAGCCGCCCAAGGGTGTGCTGAACCTGATCGACATTGCCCTGCTCCGGGCCCTGGCAAAAACCTTGGGCATCAAGGACATCCGGCAGAAGGGGGACGATGTGTTCTTTGTTCTGACCAACCTGAACTTCGAGGCTGTAGGCAGCCTCTGCGCCGACCCGGACTACAAAACCCGGGTGATCTTCCAGGCCAACGCCAAGGAGCCCACCCTGAAGCTCCGCCTGGCCCCCGGCAGCGACAGCTTAAAGCAGAGCAAGGTATTTGTAGCCCGGTATCAGGGGTATTGCCAGTAATGGGCAAGTATGGTATACTCAGCCTGTAAGCGTTTTGACCCCAATCGGGAGGTACATAGATATGGATGACAACTTATTCTCCACGGACGAGGAGCTGGACGACGACGCCTTTTTGAAGTCACTGGAATCGCTTCTGGAAGAGCCCCCGGAATCGGAAGCCCAAAAGGCACCTGAGCCGAAACCGGAGGAGCCGGTAAAGCACCCCCCCCAAAAAACTCCCCTGCCTAAGGCTCTGGGTATTCTCGCCGGAATTCTGGTATGTATCGGGCTGATTTTCGGCATTCCCAAGGCCCTGGATCACTTTGGGGGCACCCTGGCAGAGGACGTGTCCGTCGGCCCCATCGCTCTTGGGGGGCTGACCAAAGCAGAGGCCAAAAAGGCCCTGAAGGAGCAGTATCTTCTGCTGCAGGAGGACCTTACCGTCACCCTTCCCCGGAAGAACGCTCAAAACGTGGACCTGTCCGATTATCCCCTGGAGCTGACCAAAGCAGCCACAGGACTGAAATTGGATATTGGTAAGGCGGTGAAGGATGCCTATGCTCTGGGAAAGCAGGAAGGCAACCACCCCCTTCTCCCCTATCTGAGCCTGAATACCGATGCCATCCATGCCGCCGTTGCCGCCTATTGCAGCGACCTGGAAGGCCTCTACCGGGACCCCAGCTGGAACCAGGCCGAGGGGGCCGTAGAGGTGGACCTGGGCATGCCGGGGGTGACCGTGGACGAGGACGAACTGTACGACTTCGTCCTTTCCTGCTACGAATCCAACACTCCCCAGGCCCAGTATACCGGCTCTTTGGCCTTTACTCTGCCAAAGGCACCGGACCTGGAAATCATATATGAAGAAACGGCCGTCCTCCCCCAGGAGCCCAGCATCGACCGGGAGACGCTGGCCCTTACAAAGGGTGTCCCCGGCTCCGGCTTCGACCTGGACCGGGCAAAGCAGGACCTGAAAAAGGCCTCCTACGGAAAGGTCCTCTCCCTCCCCATGGAGGAGATTGCCCCGGAATTGTCCGACGAGGAGGTTTACTTCCAGGATGTATTGGGCCACTGTGAGACCCCCTACAGCAACAATCCCAAGCGGATCACCAATCTGGAGCTGGCCTGCAAGGCCCTGGACGGGCTGATCCTGGAGCCGGGGCAGGAATTCTCCTACAACGAAACCTTGGGAGAGCGCACCGCCGAGAAGGGCTACCAGCCTGCCCCCGCCTACTCCGGCACCACGTTGGTAGACTCCCTGGGCGGCGGCATCTGCCAGGTATCCTCCACCCTGTATCTTGCCAGCGTCTATGCCGAGCTGACCATTTTGGAGCGGGTGAACCACGGCTATCCGGTACACTACATTCCCTACGGCATGGATGCCACGGTCAATTGGGGCTTTACGGATCTGAAAATGCGGAACGATTCGGAATTTCCCGTTAAAATCCAGGCCGAAGCCTCCGATGGCTATGTAAAGGTGGACATCCTGGGCCTGGAAACCCGGGACTACGATATAAAAATGTCCTACAGCGTCGGCGGCCGGTATGTAAAGACCTTTAAGACGAAGATCAGCAAAGCAACCGGCAAGCAAATCTCCAAGGAAGAGGTGGCGCTGTCTGCCTATATGGAGGATGTATTCCCGTCGTAAGAACAAAATAACCCGGCGCAGCACCAATGGACTGCGCCGGGTTTGTTTGCTTTTGGGATTACTCGATGACCATAATCCAGCCTTCGGGGGCGGGGATGGTGCCCATCTGAATGCCGGTAAGGGTCTTGTAGAGCTTTTCTACCACAGGGCCCATGCCGGCGTAGGTGTATTCCTTGCCGTGGTCCACAATCTTGCCTACGGGGGAGATAACGGCAGCGGTGCCGCACAGGCCGGCCTCGGCAAAGTCACCCAGCTCGTTGACACCCACCACGCGCTCCTCTACCTCCAGGTTCAGGTAGTCCTTGGCAACCTGGACCAGAGAGCGGCGGGTAATGGAGGGCAGAATGGTATCGGACTTGGGAACCACCAGCTTGCCTTCCTTGGTGACAAACAGGATATTGGCGCCGCCGGTTTCCTCAATGTGGGTACGGGTAGCGGAGTCCACATACAGGTTCTCGTCGTAGCCCTGCTCGTGGGCGTCCACAATGTTGTAAAGGCTCATGGCGTAGTTCAGGCCGGCCTTGATATGGCCGGTGCCTCTGGGAGCCGCCCGGTCCAGGTCGGAGGTGCGGATGGTCAGGGGCCGGACGCCGCCCTTGAAGTAGGGGCCTACGGGGGTGCCGAATACCCGGAACTGGAACTCATTGGCGGGCTTTACGCCGATGATGGCATCGGAACCGAACATATAGGGCCGCAGGTACAGACTGGCGCCGGAGCCGAAAGGAGGCACCCAGGCAGCATTGGCCTTCACGGTCTGGTAAATGGCATCCAGGAACCGCTCCTTGGGGAACACAGGCATCTTCATCCGCTCACAGGACTGCATCATCCGCTCGGCGTTCAGGTCGGGACGGAAGCAGACGGTCTTGCCATCCTGGGTGGTATAGGCCTTCATGCCCTCGAACACGGTCTGGGCGTACTGCAGGACGCAGGCGCACTCGTTCATGGTGATGTTGGCATCGGTGGTCAAGCCGCCCTCATCCCAGGTGCCGTCCTTGTAGTTGGATACATAACGGTAATCCGTCTGGACATAGCCGAAGCCAAGATTGCTCCAGTCGATATTTTTCTTTTCCATAGTGGTGCAACTCCCTTTTCTTTTGTGATCTGCTTTTTCTATGATACCACTTTCCGGCTGGAAGGTCAAGCCCAAAATGCGTCACTGGCGGACAAATGTCCGCTTTATTTCCGGCCTTGCGGATTATGAAATACCGCTTGTTTTTTCTCCGCAAAACAGCTATAATAATCCCATTATGAAACTTAGGAGGGATACGATGGCTGACAAACAAACCGGTCCCCAATGGGATAACCTGGGTCAGAGTATCCAGGAGCTGATTGACAATGCGGTAAATCAGCAGAATTATCAGGAGCTGAGCCGCAATATCGGCAACATCATCGACAGTGCCTTTTCCGCCGGCTCCGACGCCCTGCACCGGGCAGGCTGGGCCATGGATAAGGACAAGGTCAACAACACCATTGACCGGGCCATGCGCTACGGGGCCTCTGCGGTCCAGAATGTCTCCCAGCGGGTACAGCCAAAGGTCACGGTAGAAAAAGCGAAAGCTCCCCTGCCCGCCCTGTACGGCAGCGCCAACGGGGAGACCACCAAGGGAATTTTAAAAACCGTATTCGGCAGCCTTCTTGCCGCCGGGGGCTTTGCCATGGGGGTTGTATTTGGTATTCTCTCCCTGGTGGGCTCCGCCGGGTACGCCGCAGGCTTTTTTGCGGGAGCCGGGCTGCTCTTTGGCGGAGCCGGGCTCTTAGGCTCCGGCATTTCCTCCCTTGCCCGGGTAAGCCGGTACAAGGTATATCTGAAAGCATTGGGGCAAAAAACCTATATTGCCCTGGAAAAGCTCTCCCGCAGTGTGGGTAAAAACGAAAAATTTGTCCGGAAGGAGCTCCAGAAGATGATCTCCCAAGGCCTATTCCTGGAAGGGCACCTGGACAAAGAGCAGAAAAACCTCATCACCAGCGACGAAACCTATGCCCACTATGAGCAGGCACAGGCAGAATACGAAAAGCGGAAGCAGACGGAAATCCGGGAAGAAAAAACCGCGGATCCCAAGGTTCAGGAGGTTCTGGACCGGGGCAACGCCTATGTGGCGGAAATCCGCCGGTGCAACGATGAAATCCCCGGAGAGGAGATTTCCGTCAAAATCGACCGGATGGAGCAGATCGTACGGAAAATTTTTGAGCGGGCGGAAAGCCACCCGGAGATTATCCCCGACCTGAAAAAACTGATGGACTACTACCTGCCCACGACGGTAAAGCTATTAAACGCCTATGCCGATATGGACCGGCAGCCGGTACAGGGAGAAACCATCCAGAAATCCAAGGTGGAGATCGACGCCACACTGGATACCCTGAACGCCGCCTTTGAAAAGCTGCTGGACTCCGTTTTTGAGGACACCGCCCTGGATGTATCCAGCGATATTTCCGTACTCAACACATTGCTTGCCCAGGAGGGACTGACAGGCAGTGACTTTGAACTGAACAAATAAGGAGGAGCACAGCCATGGATTTTGAAAACATCGAAGCCCCCAGCCTGACCCTGGAGCCGGAGCTGGAACCTATCGCAGAAGCACCCGCCCCCAAGGAGGAGCCTGCCATCCCCCAGCCGGTTCTTTCCCCTGCAGAGCAGAAAATGGTGGCGGACTTTGCGGCAAAAATCGACCTGGAAAACACCAATCAGATCCTGCAGTACGGCGCCGGTACCCAAAAGAAAATGGCGGACTTCTCCGATACCGCCCTGGCAAACGTCCGTACCCAGGACTTAGGGGAAGTGGGCGAGCTGCTGGTTTCCGTTATGGGCGAACTAAAAGGCCTGAACCAGGACGAGGAAGAAAAGGGCTTTCTGGGTTTTTTCAAGAAGCAAAGCAACAAAATGGAATTGACGAAAGCCAAGTATGCCAAGGCAGAGGTCAATGTAGAGAAAATCAGCACCGCCCTGGGGCAGCACCAGGTGCGGCTATTGAAGGACTCCGCCGTGCTGGATAAAATGTACGACCAGAACCTGGCCTACTTTAAGGAGCTGACCATGTATATCCTGGCCGGAAAGCAGAAGCTGGTGGAAGTACAGAACGGCAAGCTCAAGGAGCTGGAAACCAAGGCCCAGCTTAGCGGCCTGGCCGAGGACGCCCAGGCTGCCCGGGACCTGGCCGAAAAATGCAGCCGGTTCGAAAAGAAAATCTACGACCTGGAGCTGACCCGCACCATCTCCATCCAGACTGCTCCCCAGATCAGGATGATCCAGAACAACGATACCGTCATGGTAGAGAAAATTCAGACCACCCTGATGAACACCATCCCCCTGTGGAAAAACCAGATGGTGCTGGCTCTTGGCATTTCCCACGCCACCCAGGCCGCCCAGGCCCAGCGGCAGGTAAACGATGTGACCAACTCCCTGCTGAAAAAGAACGCCGAGGCCCTGCACATGGCCTCCGTGGAGACCGCCAAGGAGGCGGAGCGGGGCATTGTAGACATCGAAACCCTGAAAAAGACCAATCAGGACCTGATTGCCACCCTGGACGATGTGATGAAAATCCAGTCCGAAGGCCGCCAGCAGCGCCTGGCCGCCGAAGTGGAAATGGCAAAGATGGAAGCAGAGCTCAAAAACAAGCTGCTGCAAATCCGAAACGGAAAGTAAAAAATGCTCTGCCGCTGTCAAACGATTTTGATGACAGCGGCAGAGTTTTTTCTGTTCTTACTTTACACCCGTAACGGTGTACTTTCCGCCGCAGGCGGCGGTGTCCTTCAAAACCTCGTCCCCGACGGCTTCCTTCAACTCCACCACGGCGGTGCCGGAATCCTTGCTGACCTGGGCGGAAAGGACCTGGGGCAGGGCCTCCAGGGCAGTTTTCACCCGGTTCTCGCAATGGGCACAGCCCATACCTTCTACAAAAACGGTTTTCTGCATCATTATTTCTCCTTTATTCAATGGATGTGACGGTGTAATCCTCTTCCTCGACAGCCTTTTTCAGCAGCTCGTCGGGGACTTCTTTTGTAAGGCGAACCTGGCACAGGCCGGTTTCGTGGTTGGCAATGGCGGATTCTACCCCGTCCAGCTTCTCCAGGGCGGTCTTCACCGCGTTTTCGCAGTGGTGGCACATCATACCCTCGATGTGGATGGTCTTTTCCAGGGCCTCGGGGGCCTCCTTGGCCTCCTGCTTCCTGACCTTCCGGTCATGGCTGGCGTCGTACAGCTTGCACAGGTTCAGCCGCAGGGCATTGGTAACCACGCAGAAGCTGCTAAGGCTCATGGCGGCAGCGCCAAACATGGGGTTCAGGGTCAGGCCCCAGCGGACATAGCATCCGGCAGCCAGTGGAATGCCGATCACGTTGTAGAAGAAGGCCCAGAACAGATTCTCGTGGATGTTCCGCAGGGTACTCCGGCTCAGGCGGATGGCGGCGGGTACATCCAGCAGGCTGCTCTTCATAAGCACCACATCCGCAGCATCGATGGCCACATCCGCACCTGCGCCGATGGCAATGCCGGTATCCGCCCGGGTCAGGGCCGGGGCATCGTTGATGCCGTCGCCTACCATAGCTGCCTTGCCCTGCTGCTGGAACCGGCGGATTACCGCCTCCTTGCCGTCGGGCAGCACATCGGAAATGACCTCGTCCACCCCGGCCTGCTTGCCGATGGCGGCGGCAGTACGGGCATTGTCGCCGGTGAGCATCACCACCCGGATGCCCATATTCTTCAGCTGGCGGATGGCCTCGGGGCTATCCGCCTTGACGGTATCGGCCACGGCAACAATTCCCAAAAGCGTTCCGTCCAGCGCAAAAAGCAAGGGGGTCTTTCCCTCCCCGGCCAATGCCTGGGCTTTCTCGGTCATTTCCCGGGAAACGGAAACCTGGGCAGATACAAAAGCAAGGCTGCCGCCCAAAATAGGCTTGCCGGAAAGGGTGCCCTTCAGGCCGTTGCCGGGAAGGGCTGTGAAGTCGCTCAGGTCCCTGGGCTCCAGCTTCCGGGCCTGACCCTCGGCAAGGATGGCCTTTGCCAGGGGATGCTCGCTCTTGCTCTCCAGGCTCAGGGCCAGAGTAAGCAGCTCCTCCTCCCCGATCCCTTCTGCGGGCACCAGGTCCGTAACCTTGGGGGCACCCTCTGTAATGGTGCCGGTCTTATCCAGTACCACCACCTGGGTCTTGCCGGTTTCCTCCAGGCTGACGGCGGTTTTAAACAGGATGCCGTTCCTGGCGCCTACGCCGTTGCCAACCATTATGGCCACAGGGGTGGCAAGGCCCAGGGCGCAGGGGCAGCTGATGACCAGCACGGAAATACCCCGGGCCAGGGCATAGGCAAAGTCCCGGCCCAGCAGCAGCCAGACGATGATGGTGACCACGGCAACGGTGATGACGGCAGGCACAAACACGCCGGAAACCTTATCCGCAATCTTGGCAATGGGGGCCTTGGTAGCAGCGGCATCGGAGACCATTTTGATGATCTGGGAAAGGGTGGTATCCTCCCCTACCCGGGTGGCCCGGCAGCGCAGGAAGCCGGCCTGATTGACGGTGGCGGCGGAAACCCGATCCCCCGGGGCCTTATCTACGGGAATGCTCTCCCCGGTGAGGGCGGATTCGTTGACGGCACCGGTGCCCTCCAGCACCACACCGTCTACGGGGATGTTCTCCCCGGGGCGGACCACAAATTCGTCCCCCTTTTGGACCTCCCCGATGGGTACGGTCACCTCTTTCCCCTCCCGCAGCAGGACGGCCGTTTTCGGGGCCAGCCGCATCAGACTCTTCAGGGCATCGGTGGTTTTACCCTTGGACCGGGCTTCCAGCATTTTACCCACGGTAATCAGCGTCAAAATCATGGCAGCGGACTCAAAATAGAATTCGTCCATATACATCATGACGGCGGCGCTGTCCCCACGGAGCTGGGCGTCGGTCATAGCAAACAGGGCGTACACACTCCAAACAAAGGAGGCCATAGAGCCCAGGGCCACCAGGGAATCCATGTTGGGGGCCCTGTTCTTGAGGGCCGTAAAGCCGCTGATAAAGAATTTCTGGTTGATGACCATAATGACGCCCGCCAGCAGCAGCTGCACAAGCCCCATGGCCACATGGTTCCCATCGAACCAGGCAGGCAGCGGCCAGCCCCACATCATATGGCCCATAGAAAAGTACATCAGCACCACCAGAAAGCCCACGGAGTAGATGAGCCGCTTTTTTAGCCTGGGCGTCTCGTGGTCCGCCAGGGCATCTTCTTGAGAGGCCGCCTGTTCCTGCCCCTTCAGGCTGGCCCCATATCCGGCCTTTTGCACGGCGGCAATAATGGCATCGCTGGAGGCGGTGCCCTCCACGCCCATGGAATTGGTCAAAAGGCTTACCGAGCAGGATGTAACCCCCGGCACCCCGTTTACCGCCTTTTCCACCCGGGCTGAGCAGGCGGCGCAGCTCATACCGGTTACATTGTATTGAACCATTCTCGTTTCTCCTTATGCTATCTCAGTATGCCCCGTTTATTTCATCAGCTTCTGCAAAATCGTTACCAATTCATCGATGACTTCGTCCTTCCCCGCCCGGATGTCCCGGGCCACGCAGCCCTCAATATGGTGGGCCAGAATTTCTTTATTAAAGGCATTCATGGCCGCATTGACGGCGGCGGACTGGGTAAGGATGTCGTAGCAATAGGCATCCCGCTCAATCATGGCCTGCAGGCCCCGGACCTGGCCCTCGATGCGCTTTAAGCGGTTTAAGAGCTTCTTCTGCTCCTCCGGGCTCCGCTTGGTGGTTTTGTCGGTGCCGCAGCAGCAGCATTTTTCTTCTTCCATCGGTTCACGCTCCTTCCAGGATACCCCCTTGGGGTATTTGCATTATATACCCCCAAGGGGTATTTGTCAAGAGGAGATTCACAGAAAAAGGCCGCCCCCGAAGAGGCGGCCTTAAACCTGTTCACTTTTCCGTTTGTTCTTTTTATCAGCCCACGCTGGTTTCTACATAGTCCATGCTGACCCAGCCGGACTTGATGCAGCCCCAGGTGGTGTTGCCGATCTTGTACTGGGCCAGGATGTCCAGCTCGTCGCCCTTGCTGACGGAGCCCACCACGGTGTAGCGGGTACCCGGGCCGCTGCGGACATTCACGGCGCTGCCGGTAACGGTACCGGTGGCCTGGTCATCGCCCCGGGTGCCGTCGATGTAAACGTAGTCCAGGCTGATCCAGCCGTCCTTGGTGCGGCCCCAGGTGGTGCCGTCCACATCCTTTTCCTCTACGATTTCTACCCGGGTCAGGTAGCCGTAGCTGGATACGGAATTATAGCTGGTACCGGCATTGGAGCGGACATTCAGGGCATTCGAAAGCACCAGGCCCCGATCGATCACCTTTTCGTTGGTGGTTGTGGGGGTAGTGGTAGTTGTAGTTGTACCCGTGGAGCCGTTCTGGCTGACATAGGCCATGCTGATCCACCCCCGATTGGTACGGCCCCAGCCGTTGTTGGTTTCCAGGATGGTAACCTTCTCGCCCTTGACATAACCGCCGACGATCTTTGCCGTATCGTTGGGGCTCTCCCGGATGTTCAGGGTGGTGGCGGTAATGGTGGCGTTGCCGGTGGTGCCGGTGGCCGTGCCCGTATTTGCCGTCGTCGGCGTGGTGGCCGTAGTGGCGGTAGTTGCCGTAGTCGCCGTGGTGGCGGAGGCGGAATTATCCGTACCGCCGGCGGGGGTAGATCCGCCTACGGTTACATTGCTCATATCCAGGTACTGGGTATCCACCCAGCCCTTCAGGGGGATGTAGGCCCACTGGGTACCGCCGTTACTCTCCACCCGGTTGACCTCTACCTCATCCCCGGCGTTCAGCTGGCTGAGCACATTGCTGTCGGTGGTGGGAGCGGAACGGACCGGTGCCTTTTCCTTTACGGTAGCCACATTGGCCTTTTTGCTGCCCTCGGTGGTGGCAGGCTCGGTGGCCTCCGTACTGGCGGCGGTAGGTGCCTCGGTAGTCTGCGTGGGAGTCACCAGATTGGGGCCGCCGGTAGCCTCCGTAGAGGGCGCGGGATCATTCTTTGAAAAGCAGCCGGTAAACATGGTAGCGCAAAGCACCGTGCAGGCGGCCAGGCTGAGAACTCGGGTCTTATTGAAGGAGTAATTCATAAAGGTATCCTCCCTTTCTTGTTTTTCTTGGGGATATTATACCTTGCGGCATAGGGAAATGTCAATAGGATAAGATTTATTTAATAAACCAAATACTTCTGTTTTTGGGAATCCTTTCCAAATAAGGGCCGGATTTTTCCGGGCTGTGACGGAATTGTGACGAAAACTTTCCCCCTTGACACATCCCCTGTTCCAATGGTAAAATACTGGTGCAATGAACGGGAAGAGTACCGCATTCCCCCCTTTCAGAGAGTTCCGGATATAGCTGGGAGCCGGGGCAGGGGCCGCGGGAAGGTGCGCCCGGGAGCATAGCTTCATATTTACAATAAGTAATAAATGAGAGTGGAACCGCGGATAAAAACCGCCTCTTGTAGATCTTCCCTTTTGGGGCAAGATGGCAAGGGGCTTTTTTGTTTGGAAGGCCGCCCTTTTATCAGGAGGAATGAACCATGTATCTTTACAATTCTCTTTCCCACAAGAAAGAGCTCTTTACCCCCAGGGATCCGGAGAACGTGAAAATGTACACCTGCGGGCCTACCGTATACCACTATGCCCATATCGGCAACCTGCGCAGCTATATTATGGAGGATGTGCTGGAAAAGAGCCTGCGGTATATGGGCTACGGCGTCAAGCGTGTTATGAACATCACCGATGTGGGGCACCTGTCCTCTGACGCGGACACCGGTGAAGACAAGATGCTCAAGGGCGCCGCCCGGGAGCACAAAACCGTCATGCAGGTAGCCAAGTTCTACACCGACGCCTTTTTTGACGACTGCGACAAGCTGAATATCAAGCGGCCCGATGTAGTAGAGCCCGCTACCAACTGCATCCCCGAGTATATCCACATGGTACAGACTCTGCTGGATAAGGGCTACGCCTACTTTGCCGGGGGCAATGTGTACTTTGATACCTCCAAGCTGGAAAAGTACTATGTCTTTAACGACCACGACGAAGAGGACCTGGCCGTAGGCGTCCGGGAGGGCGTGGAAGAGGACACCAACAAGCGGAACAAGAATGACTTTGTCCTCTGGTTCACCAAGAGTAAATTCGAGGACCAGGCCCTCAAATGGGATTCCCCTTGGGGCGTTGGCTACCCCGGCTGGCACATTGAGTGCTCCTGCATTTCCATCAAACACCTGGGAGACTACCTGGACCTGCACTGCGGCGGCATCGACAATGCCTTCCCCCACCACACCAACGAGATTGCCCAGTCCGAAAGCTACCTGGGCCACCCCTGGTGCCACTACTGGTTCCATGTGCACCACCTGAACACCGAAAACGGCAAGATGAGCAAATCCAAGGGTGAATTCCTTACCGTGAGCCTGCTGCAGGAAAAGGGCTACGACCCCATGGTATACCGCTACTTCTGCCTGCAGAGCCACTACCGCCGGAACCTGGTGTTTAGCTGGGAGAACCTGGACAACGCCGCCGCCGGCTACGAAAAGCTCATTGCCAAAATCGCCGCTTTGAAGGACGGGGGCGATGTGGATATGGCCGCCTACAATGCCCTGAAGGAAAAGTTCCTGGGGGCCCTGAACGGAGACCTGAATACCTCTTTGGCCATCACCGCCGTATTTGACGTATTAAAGGCCAAGACCAACGGCGCTACCAAGCTGTATGCCCTGAAGGATTTTGACAAGGTACTGTCCCTGAATTTTGTTTCCGCCGCCCAGGCGCTGAAAGCGAAGCAGCAGGCCGAGGAAGAAGCCAACGCGGACCCGGAAATTGACGCTTTGGTGAACGCCCGGACGGAGGCCAAAAAGGCCAAGAACTTTGCCGAGGCAGACCGGATCCGGGACCGGCTGAAGGACATGGGCGTAGAAATCATCGATACCCCCCAGGGCGCCAAATGGAGAAAAGTATGAAGCTGATGATCCTCGATGGCAACAGCGTCATCAACCGGGCCTTCTTCGGGGTCAAGCCCCTGACCACCCGGGACGGGCTGTATACCAACGCCATCTACGGTTTTTTGAACATCCTGGAGCGGATGGAAAAGGAGGAGCAGCCGGATGCGGTGTGCGTTGCCTTCGACCTCCACGGCCCCACCTTCCGGCACCTGAAATACGAGGGCTACAAGGCCAACCGCCACGGAATGCCGGAGGAGCTGGCCGCTCAGATGCCCATTATGAAGCAGGTCCTTACCGCCATGAACATCCCCATCTATTCGGCCCAGGGCTGGGAAGCGGACGATGTCATCGGCACCGTGGGAAAAATCTGCTCTCAAAAGGACTGGCAGTGCGTCATTGTTACAGGCGACCGGGACAGCCTGCAGCTCATTGACGGGAACGTAAACGTAAAGCTGGTTATTTCCAAGCCCGGCCAGACCGCCGCCACCCTATATACGGAAGACCTCTTCCGGGAGGAATACGGCTTCGAGCCCAAGCGGCTTATCGACCTGAAAGCCCTGATGGGAGACTCTTCCGACAATATCCCCGGTGTAGCGGGGGTGGGGCCCAAGACTGCCAAAGAATTACTCTACAAATTCGGCACCCTGGACGGGGTGTACGAGCACCTGTCGGACCCCTCCATCCGGCCCAAGCTCCGGGAAAAGCTGGAAAATGATAAAGAAAACGCCTATCTTTCCTATGAGCTGGCCACCATCGTTCCGGAAGCGCCCATCGAGTTTGCCCCGGAGGATGCCATTTTAAAGCCCTATAACAAGCCGGCCCTGTACGACCTGTTCCAAAAGCTGGAATTTGTCAAGCTCATCGACCGGTACGGCCTGCAGGGGGCGGAAAGCCTGTCCCCTGCCCCGGAAAAAGCACCGGCAGCGGTCCTTCCCAAGGTAGACATCCTGCCGGAAAGATTAAAGAAATGCGCCCTGTATCTGGCTCCCGACGGCACCGTGGCCTTTGCCTGGGAGCAGGGGCTTTGCGCCCTGACGCCTATGGAGGCCCAGATGGGGGCCTTCCCCTACTGTGAGAAACTCATCCTCCACGACGCCAAGGCCTCTTTGCACCAGCTGGAAGCCCTGGGCATTGGCTACGGGGATGTGGTTTTTGATACCGCTTTGGCCGCCTACGACCTGAACCCCTCCCAGTCCGATTACCCGGTATCCAAGCTGGCCACCAATTTCTTGGGAATCACGGCTGAGGACGGGGATGCCGCCGCCTGCGCCCAGGCTATCTGGAATCTGGAAAAGGTACTGCGGCAGGAGCTGGAGAAGGTAGGCGAAACCTCTCTTTACGAAACCATCGAGCTGCCCCTTTGCAGCGTCCTTTACAAAATGGAGCGCCGGGGCATTGCCATCGACGAAAAGCAGCTCCGGGCCTTTGGGCAGATGCTCTCCCAGCGGATCGCCGACTGCGAGGGGCTGATTTTCGGCTATTCCGGCGGGTCCTTTAACATCAATTCCCCCAAGCAGCTGGGGGAACTGCTCTTTGAAAGATTAGGGCTGCCCGCCGGGAAGAAGACGAAAACCGGCTACTCCACCAATGCGGATGTACTGGAAAAGCTGAAGGACAAGCACCCCATTATCCCCGCCATTATGGACTACCGGATGCTGACCAAGCTGAAATCCACCTATGCCGACGGCCTGATGAAAGAGATCAGGGAGGATGGCCGCATCCACACCACCTTCCAGAATCTGGTCACCGCCACCGGTCGGCTCAGCTCCACGGAGCCCAACCTGCAAAACATCCCCGTCCGCACGGACCTGGGGGCGGAAATCCGGAAGATGTTCGTACCCAAGCCCGGCTGCGTCCTGGTAGACGCGGACTACAGCCAGATTGAGCTCCGGGTTCTGAGCCACATTGCCGACGATAAGACCATGCAGGCCGCCTTCTGCAGCGGCTTCGACATTCATGCCGCCACGGCCAGCCAGGTTTTCGGCGTCCCCATGGAGGAGGTTACACCTCTGCAGCGGCGGCACGCCAAGGCGGTAAACTTCGGCATTGTGTATGGCATTTCCGAATTCTCTCTGTCGGAAGACATCGGCGTCAGCCGGTATGAGGCCAAGGCCTATATCGACAATTACCTCAATAATTATCACGGCGTCCGGGACTATATGAAAAATATCGTGGCCTCCGCCCGGGAAAAGGGCTATACGGAAACCATGTTCGGCCGCCGCCGGTATATCCCGGAGCTGAAAAGCAGCAACTTTAATGTGCGCCAGGGGGCGGAGCGCATCGCTCTGAATACCCCCATCCAGGGCACTGCGGCAGACCTCATGAAACTGGCCATGATCCGGGTGGAAAAGGCCCTGAATGCGTCCTTCCCGGAAGCCCGGCTCCTATTGCAGGTCCACGACGAGCTGATTGTGGAGTGCCCGGAGGACCAGGCCCGGGAAGTGGCCGCCCTTGTCAGCCGGGAAATGGAGCAGGTGGCCAATTTAAAAGTGCCCCTGACGGCGGAAGCCAAATACGGAAAAAGCTGGTATGACGCAAAATGACCATTGTACCCATGAAGGAAGCCCATGTGGCCCCCATCGCTGCCCTGGAAAAAGAATGCTTTGGGGACCCCTGGAGCGAAAAAAGCATTGCCTCAGAGCTAAATAATCCCCTTTCCTTCTGGCTGGTGGCCATGGAGGAGGATACCCTGGTGGGGTATGCAGGCTCCCAGACCTGCATGGACGAAACGGACATGATGAATATCGCCGTCTCCCCTGCCCATCGGAATAAGGGCGTGGGCAAGGCCCTGATGGAAGCCCTGGTGGAGGCCCTGAAGAAAAAGGGCAGCCGGTGCCTGACCCTGGAGGTCCGGGCCTCCAACGAAGGGGCCATTGCCCTGTACGCAAAGCTGGGCTTTGCACAGATCGGACTGCGGAAAAACTACTATCACAACCCCAGGGAAGATGCCCTGATTCTCAGGAAGGAGTGGACCCTATGAACATTTTAGCCGTAGAATCCTCCTGCGACGAAACCGCCGTAGCAATCGTGCGGGACGGCCGGGAGGTGCTGACGGACTGCATTGCTTCCCAGGTAGACCTGCACAGGCTATACGGGGGCGTGGTGCCGGAAATCGCCTCCCGGAAGCATATTGAGGCCATTTACGGCCTGGCAGACCAGGCTCTTCGCAATACCGGCCTCAGCCGCCGGGACATTGACGCCGTAGCCGTGACCTATGCCCCGGGGCTCATCGGGGCCGTGCTGGTGGGGGTGAACTTTGCCAAAGCTGCGGCCTATGCATTAAATAAGCCCCTGATTCCGGTGCACCACATCCGGGGACACATCGCCGCCAACTATCTGGCTTACCCCGATTTGGAGCCGCCTTTTCTGTGCCTGGTAGTTTCCGGCGGGCACACCATGATTGTAAACGTAAAAGACTATACCGATATGGAGATTCTGGGCACCTCCCTGGACGACGCTGCCGGAGAGTGCTTCGATAAAGTAGCCCGGGTGCTGGGCATGCCCTACCCCGGCGGTGCGGCCCTGGACAAGCAGGCGGCCCTGGGAGACGAAACCAAATATGTCCTCCCCCGGAGTAAGCCCGGGGAAAACCCCTACAACATGAGCTTTTCCGGCCTGAAGACTGCTGCCCTGAATCTGATCCACCACGCCGAACAGGTAGGCGAAGAACTGGATATCCCCAGCCTCTGCGCTTCCTTCTCCGCCGCCGTATCCGATACCCTGGTACCCAGAGTAGAGCGGGCCATCCGGGAAACCGGCTGCCGGAAAATCGCCATTGCCGGCGGCGTGGCCGCCAACTCCCGCATTCGCCGGGATATGCTGGCTATGGCAGAAAAACTGGGTGCCACCGTATATATGCCCCCTTTAAAGCTCTGCGGCGACAACGGGGCCATGATCGGCGCCCAGGCCTACTATGAATTCCTGGCCGGAAATACCGCCGATATGCATCTGAACGCTTATGCTACCAAGTCCATATTGGGAGAGGCGCTGTAAAGATGCTTGCTCTTTTCTTTTCCTCCAAATCCTTCCCCTACTCTGACCTTGCAAAAATCTATCGCACCAGCATTCTGCAGGAAGGAGCCCTCCGCTATCCCGAGGAACCGGAAGAAATACGGGTTGCCCTTGCCGAATCCGATTTTCTTTCCTATGTCCGGCTGGACTTTTTCCCGCGGAAAGGCAGCCTTTATGCCCTGTGGCAGGAGGGAAACCGCTATGTCAGCGCCGCCCGCATTGAGCCCTACCGGGACGGGGTGCTGCTCTCCGGCCTGGAAACCGCCCCGGAATACCGGGGCCGGGGGTACGCCTCTTCCCTGCTGGCAGCTCTTCTGGATGCCCTGGAGCCCCGGGGCGTTCCAAAGGTCTATTCCCATGTGGACAAAGGGAACCGCCCATCCCTTGCCGTTCATCGGAAGAACGGATTCCGTATCTTCAAAGACACCGCCGTCTACCTGGACGGCTCCGCAGACGGCCGGGCCTACACCCTTTTGAAAAATTTGGAAGAAAACGAAAATAATGCTTGACAATTTCCATTCCGCGTAGTATTATATCGAAGCTGTCTTGAAGCAAAGAAGCGAGCAAACGCATGGAGAAGTCGCGTAGCTGGCCGAGCGCGCACGATTGGAAATCGTGTATACCCCAAAAGGGTATCGAGGGTTC
>CAKTHQ010000034.1 GCA_934565415.1 uncultured Oscillospiraceae bacterium | reverse complement strand
AAAACAGTTCAATATCTTGCCGGTCATGAGAACAGCAAGATAACGATGGACATTTATGCAAAGGCAAAGTATAACCGGCCGGTTGAACTGGCGGGCATATTAGAGGATACCTTTACACTGTGGGATGCAGAATAGGCCAGACCGTTTCATGAATGAGATCAAAAAGAGTAGGGATAATCCCTGCTCTTTTTACATATAGCGACATCCTTGAGAACCGGAACAGCATTCTGGATAATTAAAGAGCAAAGATCAATTTGGATATCAAGAAAATGGAGGAAGCAATAATGGCAAGAAAAAAAGTAGTGCCGGAATATGGAACAATTATGAAGAGGGGGGTTCAATATTACAGAACACGAATGCAGGATGCGGATGGAAAATGGATTTCGCTATATGCACAGACTCCTGAAGAGCTGTACGATAAATCCGTTGAGATGAAGCGCAGTATTGAGGATGAAATATTCCGGAAGAATAATCCGACAGTAGCTGAGTATTGCGAAAAATGGTTGAAGATGCGCTCGGCGAGTGTGCGAGAAAACACATTGAGCGGATATGAGCGCACGATAAGAAAATACATTATTGGAGCTATTGGAGATATGTATATGGACGAAGTGACGACCGATGACCTTCGCTTGCTGCTGGTTCCAATCTCCAAGCAATCAGCTTCCCTGTACAGCAAAATGAATATGCTGATCAAATGTGTTTTCTATTCAGCAGAAGAAAGTAAAATCATCAGTTATAATCCGGCTGCGTCGCTTTCCGCAAAAGGCGGAACCCCAAAGCAGGAAAAGAAGGCATTGACGGATGAGCAGGTGAAAATTCTTCTGGATACAATCAGGGGATTACCACCGTATGTTTTCGTAATGATTGGGTTGTACGCAGGGTTGAGGCGGGAAGAAATTCTTGCACTGCGATGGGATTGTGTTTTCCTGGATGGTGCCACCCCATATATATCGGTAAGGCGAGCATGGCGTTCTGTAAATAATCGTCCGGTAATTTCAACAGAATTAAAAACGCCAGCAGCCAAAAGGGACATTCCCATTCCGGGCAAGTTGGTGGAATGCTTGAAAGAGGCAAAAGAAAAGTCAAAATCGGAATATGTGATCTCGGATAGGAATGGTAACGCTCTGGCTGAATCTCAGTTCGTGAGGGTGTGGAAGTACATAGCAGTTCGTTCTACGGAAGAACGCTGCTATTACACCTATGTGAATGGGCAGAAGATTAAGCATGTGGTAAAGCCGAAGCTTGGTGAGCATCAGCCGAACAATCCGAAGTTGGTATATACGATGGATTTTCAAGTGACACCGCATCAATTGCGTCACACTTATATCACGAACCTGATTTATGCTTCGGTTGATCCTAAAACCGTACAGTATCTTGCCGGACACGAAAACAGCAAGGTGACTATGGACATTTACGCTAAAGTCAAGTATAATAAACCTGCCCAATTACATGGGGTGATCAACAGAGCAATCGACACATCAAAAAAAGATTAGGGTTAAAATCCGACAAAAGCCTACAAAATCGTGGGTTTAAGAACTGGTGGACGAAGAGCAAAAAGCTTGAAAAACCGCGTAAAATCAAGCAAAATCGAGCTTCGGTTTCGTGAAGTACGGCTTGAAGGCCGCCCGTCGCGCTCCTCAGTTCTCCAAGAGATAACTGGCCGCGATTCTGCAGTCGAAAGCTTCGAAAGCTCCCGGAAATGTATTGTTCCGGGAGCTTTTTTGCGCCCTAAATTGCAAGTGCGATGTCTGCTGATACGAACGCAATCTGATCCTGTTTTTGTTTGCTTACGAATTGGGATATGCTTCAAACAAAATCAAATTCAATAAGTTGCTTTTTAGGCATAATTTTGTTATGATGGTAAAAACGATTTTCGGGGGCAATGCTATGGAAATCAGAGTGCTTCGCTATTTTCTGACGGTTGTCAGGGAAGAAGGAATCAATCGGGCGGCAGAGGTCTTACATATTACACAACCGACGCTCAGCCGCCAGCTGTCGCAGCTGGAAGAAGAGGTCGGCGTAAAATTGTTTCACAGAGGCGCGAAAAAAATCACTCTAAAACAAGCAAGGGGATTTTGCTGCGCCGGAGGGCAGAGGAAATCTTGTCTTTGGTGGACCGGACAGAACGGGAGCTGATAGAGCAGGATACGCTTATAGAGGGAAGGATCGTGATTGGCTGCGGCGAATTGGCTGCAGTTCAAGTTCTGTCGGAGCTTATAGAATTCTTCCGGGGAAAATACCCGCAGGTTACATATGATCTATTTACCGGAAATGTGGATTTGGTAAAGGAACAGATGGAAAAGGGTCTCATTGACATTGGGGTGCTGCTGGAACCGATCGATATGGACAAGTTTGATTTTATCCGCTTGACGGGAAAGGAACGGTGGGGGGTGTTGATGCGCCCGGATGATCCCCTGGCAGCAAAAGAGGCAATATGCCCGAAGGATTTAGAGGGCTTATCGCTCATTCTCCCAAGAAGGACGAATGTACGGAACGAATTGTCAAATTGGTTTGGCGATTCCCTCAAAAACACACAGATCCTTTTTACAAGTAATCTGAGCACGAATGGTGCGATCATGGTGGAAAAAGGATTGGCTTGTTCTCTTGTCATTGAAGGTTCGGTTCCATTCTGTGACAAAGAGAAAATAGCATACCGGCCATTGTCCCCGGAGCTGACTTCAAACAGCGTGCTGGCTTGGAAAAAGCATCAGCCCTTTAGCTTGGCAGCATCAAAATTTATAGAGCATATAAAATATGCTTTTTAGGCATAAAGTGTCCCTAAAAACAAAGTATTTGATATAAACAATCATCTTGTATACAATGTAGGTGTAGAAGGAAGTGCGGTGCACGATCTTCTGCACCTAATATTTTTATGGCGACAGGAAATTCCCCACTGGCAGAATAACGAAATAACAACTTGGAGGAAAAAACAATGAAGAAATTAGAAGCTTTTGCATTTACGCTTTCCATAGCAGCATCTCTTGCGGCCTGCGCCGGAAATAAGGCACCGGCCGAAGTGGGCTCCTACAGACATGGAAAGCAGCGTGCCTGAGAGGATCTCTGCGTCGGAGAAATCTACGCCGGGAGCTGCACAGCCTGATGAAGCGGCAACCGAAGCAAACGGGGCAAAGGTACTGGTAGCCTACTTTTCCGCTACCGGTACCACAGAAGGCATTGCGGAGCATATTGCCGACGGCCTGAACGCAGACCTTTACAAGATCCTTCCGGAAGAACCCTATACGGATGCCGACCTGAACTACGGTGACAGCAACAGCCGTACCACGATTGAGATGAACGATCCATCTGCTCGCCCCGCAATTTCCGGTTCCGTGGAGAATATGGAGCAGTACGACATTGTATTTTTGGGCTATCCCATCTGGTGGGGAAATGCACCGAAAATCATCAGCACCTTTTTGGAAAGCTATGATTTTTCCGGTATGACCATTGTTCCCTTCTGCACTTCCGGCAGCAGCGGCATTGGGGGCAGCTTTTCCGGACTGGAACAGCTTGCGGGCACTGCTGCCTGGCTTGATGGGCGGCGCTTTAGCGGCAGCGATTCCCAGACTGCTGTGATGGAATGGGTGAACAGTCTTGGCTTGGGCCTGGGGGAATGATATTGGGCGCGTTTATCATTGAAGATAGAAAGGGTATTTCAAAGAAAAAACCATGGATCGGCAGGTAGAATTATTTTCCAATAAAGCATTAAAGGATATGATCGTCCCGCTGTGCCTGGAGCAGCTGCTGGTTATGCTTGTAGGGTTGGCGGATACCCTGGTCGTCAGCTATTCCGGGGAGACGGCGGTTTCCGGCGTTTCTCTGGTAAATCAGTTCAACACGATTTTCATTTATCTGTTTACGGCGCTGGCATCCGGCGGCGCGGTGGTGATCAGCCAAGTATATCGGCAGAAAGGAGACGGACGCTGCCGGGGAATCCGCAAGCCAGCTTCTGCTGTTCTCCGTGATTTTCTCCGCAGTGGTTTCGGCACTTGTGCTGATCGGGAACGAGAAAATGCTCCGCCTGATGTTTGGAAGGGTAGAGGAGGATGTGATGCAGGCGTGCGTAATCTATTTGTGTATTTCTGCTTATTCCTATCCGGCCCTGGCGGTCTATAATGCCGGTGCCTCCCTTTTTCGGAGCCTGGGAAAAACCAATGTGACCATGTATCTGTCGGTGGCGTCCAATATCATCAATGTCATTGGCAACCTGATTGGTGTGTTTGTGCTGCACGCTGGCGTTGCCGGTGTCGCCTGGCCCTCCCTGGTTGCCCGGACATTTTCGGCAGTGGTGATCACTGTGCTTTGTTTTCAAAGGAAAAATCATGCATTTTATACGGGTAAATGGATTTTTCAGTGGAACGGGGCACTTATGCGGCACATTTTAAGGATCGCCATTCCCAATGGGATGGAAAACGGCGTGTTCCAGATGGTGAAGGTAGCGCTCAGCAGTATTGCGGCGCTTTTTGGCACCTTTTCGGTCATATCCACCCTGGCGGTGCGGTTGCTGCTGTCCTGGCTTTTAGGGGTTGTTTTGCAAATGGGTGTCATAGGAATCGCGCTTGCCATGGTCAGCGACTGGATCATCCGCGCCGTTCTGCTCTTCTGGCGTCAGCGCTCCGGAAAGTGGAAGGTATTTCAGGTTATATAGCCTGATCTCTATTCTATAATGTAACAAAATGCTCCGCGAAGTTTTGTGACGAACTTGGCAGAGCATTTTGCATTATTATATAGAATTGAGCTGGAAACCAAAGAAGGATACGATTTTTACGAATCTGCCTCCAAAACGGCGCTATGGAGATTTCCTACAGCCTCGACTGAGGCGATTTTTTCGATGTTTATGGCGCTGTTGAGCATATAGAGAATATTTCCTTTTTCGATGGATAGGCAGAAGAGCGTGTTTTGGGTCGCATCATTCTTTACTACATAATCCGTGCCATCCGTCAGGTGGAAGATAAGGGTGGTCAGATCGCTGCGGTCCTCTGAATAATTGGAGGCCTTGACTCGGACACACAGTGCATTTACATAGATATCCCCATTACCGAAGGTTCTGGAGGAGAGGCTCTCGCTGTCCGGAAGGGAAACACAGATCATCTCGTCCAGATGGGCCTGCTCATAGGTTCTGGAGGTGAGTTCGTTGTAAGCCCAATCGGGGAGGGACTCTATCCGGTCAGAGAAATATTCCTCGATGAATTCATCCATTGCCGCATCCCCCAAAAGGGAGCGCAGCTGCTGAACAGCCTCCTCGGGTGTCATTTCTTTCCGCAGCTGTTCCTCCAGTGCCTGCTTTTCACGGGTTTCCTGACTCGTCCACTGGTCGGAATAGGTGGCATCAAACTCGTTGGCGGCCAGGAAATAGTAGTCGTCATATTCTCCGGTATAGCCGCCACCATAGCCGTAGCTTCTCATTTTTTCGGCAGCCTCCTGGGGAGTTAGTTCCTGCTTTAGCCTTTGACGGATCTCTTGAATTTTGGCTGCTCGCACTTGCATATATTCTTCCGTTTTGGCTTGCTCTTCAAAATCCGGGAAGGATACCAGTAGGTTTGTCCCATTGATTATGTCCCCATGAAAATAATAGGTAAATGCCAGCTGCTTGTCCGTTGTTTTTTCCGGGATCAGGTAAGCACGTCCGTATTGATTGAAATATAGATAATTTCCGGATAATCCGCCAATTTCTCCATTATAGCCCACAAGAAGCTTTTCCTCGGGAATGGGGCTTTCGTGTTCCAGAAGCATGGTCACAAACCCGCACTGGGTGGCACTATCGTAAACGTAGGCATCTACTGTCAGTTTGTAGCCATCTGTAGAAATGCTTTGCCCAATGGGAGATACCCGGTTTTCCAGCTCCTGGGCAATGGTTTCCTCTATAGGGGCCTTTTCATATCCCGGAACCGTCCATTTGGCATCAGATCGATCTGGGTCGGCAGCCTCCGTGGGTGGGGCACTGTCATATCCGGTGTTCTCTCCGTACAACCCGGCAATCATTTCCGCCGGACTGCCGAAAATCACCATAGCATAGGCAACTGCGCACCCTACCAGCAACAGCGCCAGGGCGATAATTGCCGCAATCAAGAAAATTCGGGGTCTGGAACGGCGCTTGACAGTTGATGCCGCCTCGGACTGCTCCAATCTGCCCGCTTCCAGTCCGCCGATGGCGAGAAACAATACTTCTGTTTTTTTCATAGAGCATACCCTTCCCGGATCAAGTGTGTTTTCAGCTTTTTTCGTGTGCGGCTCAGACTTTGGTTTACCGTGTCCCGGCGCAGGCCGTAACGGTTGGAAATCATACCGGTGTCCTCCAGGAAGAAGTATCTTCGCAGAAAGATATTCTGGTCCTGCTGGGGGAGGGTATCCAGAAATTTTCCAATGGTGTGTACCAGCTCTTTTGCGTCCAGCTCCGCGCCAACCTCTTCCTTGGAACCGACGCATTCCTCCAGCTCCTCCAAAACAAGCTCCATTTCTCCGCCGCCCCGCTTCTGGGCGGTGAGATTGCGCCAGCGGGAAAAGGCCAGGTTCCGGGTAATCTTCGCCAGGAACATCCGCAGCACCGTGGGCTTTTTCGGCGGGATCGTCTGCCAGGCTTTCAAATAGGTATCGTTGACGGTTTCCTCCGCATCCTCTCGCTGGGGTAAGATGGCGTTGGCAAGGCGGAAGCAGTAGGGGCCATATTTTGCGTCTGTCTTTACCAGGGCCTGTTCGTCCCGGGAAAAGTACAGGGCAATGATCTCTTCGTCGCTCATATGTAAGTTCCTCCAATTCTTCTGTAAATAAGGCCTTTACTCTATAGGACGCAAAATATCCCCCGGTACTGACAGTATTCTAAAAAAATTTTTTGAAAAATTCCCGGATACCGATTTGGTACCCGGGAATTATCATAGCAGGGGAGGGAAAATCAGGCCTTGGCCTTCTTCTTCTGGTTGGCGATGGTGGTAACGCCTTCCACAGCCAGGACTACGGCCAGAACCACCAGCAGCAGGCCGATAACGACCTGAACGTAGGGGCCCCAGTCAGCGCCGCCGGCCAGGATCAGGTTGAACTGCTGCCAGCTGTTGATGAGCAGGGAAGTGATGGTGACGCAGAGCATGAAAGCCATGGGGATCAGGAACATCTTGTTGTCCTTACCGATGTTGCCCAGCCAGGTGGCCACGGCCAGCAGGCCCAGAGCGGCCAGCAGCTGGTTGGCAGAGCCGAACAGGGCCCAGATCTTGCCGTAACCGTTCAGGCCCAGCAGGATGCCCAGAACCACGGTGATGATGGTAGCGACATAGGGGTTGGCCATGACCTTCTTAAAGCCGGTAACATTCTCGGGGGTCTCGCCCTTAGTGCCGTCGATCCAGAACTCCTGGAACATGAACCGAGCCAGACGGGTAGCGGTATCCAGGGAGGTCAGGCAGAAAGCGGAGTAGGTCAGAACCAGCAGGGTGTACAGGACATTGAAGACGCTCTCGTTGCCGCCGGCAATCTTTGCAGCCATACCGGCAACACCACCGGCGAAAATGTCGGTAGCACCGGCCGTGTGGCCGGTCTGACGGGCGTAGGCGATGGCGACCAGGGTAATGACGGCCAAGACGCACTCCAGCAGCATACCGCCGTAGGCGATGGGCTTGGCATCGGTTTCTTTATCCAGCTGCTTGGAGGTGGTGCCGGAGGAAACCAGGGAATGGAAGCCGGAGATAGCGCCGCAGGCGATGGTAGTAAACAGGACAGGGAAGATGGGCTGGGTGATACCGGCGGCATTCTTACCGTCGCCGATCATGGCAAGGCCAACACCGGCAGCATCGGTCATGTTGGGATGGGCGACGATGACGCCAACGGCAGCCACGGCCAGCATGGCATACAGCAGGAAGGAGGACAGATAGTCACGGGGCTGCAGCAAAATCCACACGGGGGTAACGGAAGCAATGGCAATGTACAGACCCACAATCCACATCCAAGCGGTGTTGGACAGATAGATGGGGTGCCAGTTCATACCGATGGCCATGCACAGGCAGATGGCAATGACACCGGCGATGGTGGAAACGCCCATAGGAGCGTTTCGGCGGTAAACCATGAAGCCAAAGGCAATGGCGATGACGATGAACAGCAGGGATACCATAGCCACGGAAGCGGGGGTGGCGGATGCGGCAACATCCAGCTGACCGTCTACATACTTAGCGGCGAAGGTACCGGCAACGATGGCCGCGAAAGCGGCAACTACCAGAATCAGGGTCAGGTAAGAAAAGATGATGAACAGGCGCTTTGCCCGCAGGGACATATTGGCGGAGATGATCTCACCAATAGACTTGCCGCCGTGACGGACGGAGGCGAACAGGGCTCCGAAGTCATGAACGCCGCCAAAGAAGATACCGCCGACTAGGATCCACAGCATACAGGGCAGCCAGCCGAACATGGCAGCGGAGATGGGGCCGGTAATGGGGCCGGCACCGGCGATAGAGGAGAAGTGGTGGCCCATCAGAACAGGGGCCTTCGCAGGTACATAGTCAACGCCATCCTCCATGGTGTGGGCGGGGGTGGGCTCGGTGTTTTCACCAACGCCCCACTTCATGCACAGGTAGCGGCCGTAGAAGACGTAGCCGCAGAGGAGAACGGCAATGCCGATCACGAGAAGTACGAGACCGTTCATAGTTTTGTTTGCTCCCTTCTTTTTCACTTTTTCCCGGAGGCAAAATTACGCTCCAGGTTTTTCCTGGCTCCCCGTCCTGCTGGATTAGACAAGAAGCTGTTTGTGGATACTTCCATGGCTGCCAAATGATACTCCATCCAGCCGTGGAGCGTCATCAGGTAGTTCTTCCGGAAGCGAGTATGCCGAATCAGTTTTTTTGCCTCCGGGTCGATGGTATCCGCCAGGATAATCAGCGTCACAAAGGAGAACATATGCTCCTTGCTGGGCTGAATTCTGGAAAGGCCATCCTGCCGTGTCAGGTTGATGTGCTTTTCCAGCGTGGCTGCATCCAGATAGTCCGTCACCAGAAAGGTTACATACTCGTGCTGCTCTACAGCGGACAGTACATGCTGCCTGGAAAGCAGGTAATTCTCATCCCGCAGAAAGTAGGTTGCTGCGGCAGGATAGGAAGATCCGGCAATCTCCACATCCCGTTCAATATCATAAACATGAGAGTACACATCCAGCAGTTTGTCCAGCCGATTCTGAAGTGTCAATTCCATGAGCCGATTCCTTTCAAAGCTTCAATCGCTATCCAAAAGATGCATTGGCGAGATAGCAAGAGGAATTATACAACACATCTGTTCTCTTGTGAAGCACATTTGTCCATAAAATGAATAATTCGTGAATTGTTACAAAATTGTGTACGATATGACACGCAGCATTTGCTAATTTTTGACAGAAAAAATGCAAAAAAATCTTCGTGAAAGGGACGAATGTCCTTTCACGAAGAAATAGAAAACGATATAAAGGACTTCTGCCTTATTTTGCGGTTTTAAAGCTGTCTTTCAAACTGACGGAACGGTTGAAAATCAAATGGTCTGCATAGGAATCTTTGCTATCTGGGCAGAAATAGCCCAGCCGCATAAACTGGTAGCTTTCGGGAGCTTTGGCATCCTTCAGAGAGGCTTCTACCTTGCAGCCCTGCAGCACCTCCAGAGAATTGGGGTTCAGGCAGGCCAGAAAGTCTTTGCCGGCAGCATCGGGATCGGGGTCATCGAAGAGGTTACTGTACTGCCGGACTTCGGCATCAAAGCAATTGTTGGCATCCACCCAGTGAATGGTAGCACCCTTGATTTTCCGGCCGTCGGCAGGGTCGCCTCCCTTGCTGTCGGGGTCGTAGGTGGCTAGGACTTCGATCACATTGCCGTTCTCGTCGGTAACGCAGCCGGTGCACTTGATGACATAGGCGCCCTTCAGGCGGCACTCGGGGCCATCGGGGTACAGCCGCTTGTACTTGGGAATAGGCTGGGCCAAGAAGTCGTCTGCCTCGATCCAGAGATTTCTGGAGAAGCTGACCTCCCGGGTACCGGCATTTTCGTTATTGGGGTTGTTTTCCACGGGGAAGGTCTCGCTCTGGCCCTCGGGGTAGTTGGTAATGGTGAGCTTTACGGGCTTCAAAACGGCCATGACCCGCTTCGCGGTCTCGTTCAGGTCTTCCCGCAGGCAGTGCTCCAGGAAAGCGAACTCAATGGTATTGGGGGACTTGGCCACGCCTACCCGGTCACAGAAGTTGCGGATAGAGGCGGGGGTATAGCCCCGGCGGCGAAGGCCGCACAGGGTAGGCATTCTGGGGTCATCCCAGCCGGATACATAACCGTTTTCTACCAAAGCGCGGAGCTTTCGTTTAGAAAGTACCGTGTGGTCGATGCCCAGACGGGCAAACTCGATCTGCCGGGGATGATTGGGAACGGAAACGTGCTCCACTACCCAATTATAAAGAGGCCGATGGTTCTCAAATTCCAGGGAGCACAGAGAGTGGGTGATGCCCTCCAGGGCGTCCTGAATGGGATGGGCAAAGTCGTACATGGGGTAGATGCACCACTTGTCTCCCTGACGGTGATGGTGCATATGACGGATCCGGTAGATGACCGGGTCACGCATATTGAAGTTTCCGGAGGCTAGATCAATCTTAGCCCGGAGGGTATACTTATTGTCTTCGAACTCACCGGCACGCATCCGGGCAAACAGGTCCAGGCTTTCCTCAATGGGGCGGTCCCGATAGGGGGAGACGGCAGGGGTGTTCAGGTCGCCCCGATATTCCTTAAACTGCTCCGGAGTCAGCTCACACACATAGGCCAGACCCTTTTTGATGAGCTCCACGGCGTACTCGTAGTCCTTTTCAAAGTAGTCGGATCCATAGAAGAACCGGTCGCCCCAATCAAAGCCCAGCCAATGAATATCCTCTTTGATGGCTTCTACAAACTCCACGTCTTCCTTGGTGGGGTTGGTATCGTCCATACGCAGGTTGCACATACCGCCGAACTTTTCGGCAGTGCCGAAGTCGATGATCAGCGCTTTGCAGTGGCCAATGTGCAGGTAGCCGTTGGGCTCCGGGGGAAACCGGGTGTGTACCGTTTTTCCGGCGAACCGGCCGCCGGGGGCAATATCCTCTTCAATAAAGGCATGGATAAAATTTTTGCTTTCAGTGGTCTCAGCCATGTAAAATCCTTCCTCTCTCGTGGTAGGTATACGATAATGCGTTATTATAAACGATTACTCCTAAAAAAGCAACCAAAAACCTAAGAAGAAATGTAATTTTGGCCATATGGCAAAAACAGGATGGGCATTTTTTCTAAGGATTATGAAATTATTTCGAATTCTGAGATTTTGTAGTTGTCAATTTGCCTTTTCTACGTTACAATAGGATGGACAGTGTGCCGGGGTTTCAATCCCGCACAGGGGGAGGGGCCCGCATTGGAGCCCTTTCAAGACAGAAGGAGTGAACGAAATTGTCTCAGATCAAATATAAGCGGATCCTTTTAAAACTCAGCGGTGAGGCTCTGGCCGGCGACCAGCACCGGGGCCTGGATTATAGTGTTATCCATCCTGTATGTGAGGCTATCAAGCAGTGCCATGAAATGGGTGTGCAGATTGGCCTGGTTATTGGGGGTGGCAACTTCTGGCGCGGTGTCAAAGATGGCGCAGATAAAATGCAGCGCTCCCATGGTGACGCTATGGGAATGCTGGCAACCGTTATGAACTGTATTGCCATGGCCGATGCTCTGGAGCAGCACGGTGTGCCTGCCCGGGTACTCAGTGCCGTGGAAATGAATAAATTTGCCGAATACTTTACAAGGGACGCTGCCGATCGTTACCTGAATGAGGGTAAGGTGGTCCTGTTTGCCGCCGGTACCGGTAATCCCTATTTCTCCACTGACACCGGCGCAGTACTCCGGGGTGTGGAAATCGAAGCCGATGCTATTTTGATGGCGAAGAATGTAGACGGCATCTATTCTGCAGATCCCAATGTGGATCCGACTGCTGTTAAGTTTGACGAGTTGACCTATGATGAGGTTCTGGCCCGCCACCTGAAAGCCACAGACACCACTGCTATGACGCTGGCCATGGACAACCATATGACGCTGGTGTGTTTTGCACTGAAAGACCCACAGAATATCCTCCGCGTAGCCTGCGGAGAGAAAATTGGAACCATTGTGAAGGAGGACTAACCAATGAGCGTAGATTTTAAGGAGTATTCCAGAAAGATGGACCGGACCCTGGAGCACCTGGGAGAGGATTTTGACGCCGTTCGTGCAGGACGGGCCAATTCCAAGGTTCTGGACCGCATTACCGTAGAATATTATGGCAGCGAGACCCCCCTTAACGGCGTTGCCACCATTTCTTCTCCGGATGCCCGTACCCTGGTGATCACGCCCTGGGATACGAAGCTGCTGAAGGAGATCCAGAAAGCCATCCAGATGTCTGATCTGGGCATCAACCCTCAGAATGACGGCCGTGTGATCCGCCTGGTATTTCCCCAGCTGACGGAGGAGCGCCGTAAGGACCTGAGCAAGCAGGTCAAGAAGTACGCCGAGGATGCCAAGGTGGCTATGCGGAATATCCGCCGCGAAGGTATGGATTATGTGAAGAAGCTGAAGAAAAACAGCGAAATTACTGAGGACGACCAGAAGAAGGCGGAGAAGGATCTGCAGGATATGCTGGATAAGTATATCAAAAAGGTAGATGCTGCTCTGGCTGAAAAAGACAAGGAACTGATGTCCATCTAACCGTATCCCTCCGGGATTTATCCCGGGGGGATCCAATGCTATGAAGAAAGAGGTGCTTCTATGGCACTTTCGGAAGTCAATACACCTGCACCACCCCGGCATATTGCCATAATTATGGATGGCAACGGACGCTGGGCGAAAAAACGCGGCCTGCCCAGAACGGCCGGCCACAGCGCCGGCGCGGAGGCTTTCCGCCGGATTGCAAATTATTGCCGTACTCTGGGCGTAGAGTATCTGACGGTTTATGCCTTTTCGACAGAAAACTGGAAGCGCTCTCAGGAAGAGGTCGGCGGCATTATGCTGCTGCTGCGCCGGTACCTGGAGGAAGCAATTCAGGATATGGAGAAAAACAAGGTCCGGTTCCGTTTTTTCGGAGACCTGTCCAGGCTTTCCCCCCAGCTACAAAGGCTATGTCACGATGCCGAGAACCGGTCTGTGGAGTACGATGTGCAGGTGAATTTCTGCCTGAATTACGGCGGCAGGGATGAGATTGTTCGGGCGGCCCGGGCTTTTGCCCAAGAGGTTGCCAAAGGGAGACGGAAGCCAGAGGAGCTGACAGAGGACCTGTTTTCAACCTATCTTTATTCTGCAGGCGTTCCGGATCCGGAACTCATTATTCGCCCTTCCGGAGAACTGCGGACCAGCAATTTCCTGCCTTGGCAATCTGCCTATTCGGAATATGTATTTATGGATGTTCTCTGGCCGGACTTTGGGCCGGAGGACCTGGATAAAGCCATTGCGGAATACAATCTGCGGAATCGCCGCTTTGGAGGAGCCTAGTCCATGAAGAAACGTATTATCACGGCGGCCATCGGCATTCCGGTGCTGCTGCTTTTGCTGCTGGTCCTGCCGGAAATTGCTGCCACTGTGGTCTTTGGCCTTTTAATGGCTGTTGGCGTCTACGAATTTCTGTATCGGACAGGGCTGGTTCCTCAGATAAGAATGGTGGTTTACAGTGCCATTGCTGCCTTTATGCTCTCTATTTGGAGCTATTATGGCGGCCTTACATCCTTTTTAATGCTGGGCCTGATTGTGTTTTTTATGCTTCTATTTTCTGAAGTGATGATGGATCATGTAAAGGTGCCGGTGGAGTCCATTGGCCTGTGCACATTGGGGGGCTTCGTGATTCCTCTGCTATTGAGTGCTTTGATCCGTATTCTGATGGGTACCAATGGCCGATATGTGGTTCTGGTTCCGTTTGTTATAGCGTTCCTTTCGGATGCAGGTGGTTACTTCATCGGTCTGCGCTTCGGCAGACATAAGCTGGCACCGGTCATCAGCCCAAAAAAGACACTGGAGGGTGTTTTGGGCGGCTTGGCCTTTTCATTGATTGGTATGATTGTTTATTGCCTGGTTTTGCAGCTGGCTCTGAAATTCCGGGTAAACTATGGTGCGGGTATTCTTTATGCTTTGGCAGGTTCCGGCTGTGGCGTGATGGGAGACCTGTGCTTTTCCGTCGTGAAACGTCAGACCGGTATTAAAGATTATGGCGATCTCCTGCCCGGCCACGGTGGCTTCCTGGACCGGTTTGATTCTCTGGTGCTGGTTGCACCATTTGTGGAAGCAATGCTTCTTATTTTACCTTTGGCGGTGTAAATCATGGTAGATTGTATCAGTATTTTGGGCTCTACCGGCTCTATCGGGCGGCAGAGCCTGGATGTGGTCCGGATGCACCCCCAGATCCGGGTGGGTGCGCTGACCGCCGGTGGAAATGTAGATCGGATGTCCCAGCAGTGTCGGGAGTTCCGGCCAAAGCTGGCGGTGATGGCAACGGAGGAGGGGGCAAAGGCTCTTCAGGAGGCGATTGCTGGACTTCCTATTCAGGTCCTTTGGGGAGAAGAAGGGCTGATTGCTGCGGCAACTTTGCCGGAAGCGGACTGCGTGATTACGGCGGTAGTAGGTATGCTTGGTTTAAAACCTACACTGGCCGCCATTCGTGCCGGAAAGCGGATTGGCCTTGCCAATAAGGAGACCTTGGTCTGCGCTGGCGAGCTGGTTATGGCTGAAGCAAAGCAATACCACGCAGAAATTGTGCCTGTAGATTCTGAGCACTCCGCCATCTTTCAGTGCCTCATGGGCTGTAAGGACAGGGGAGAAGTGAAGAGGCTGATTTTGACCTGTTCCGGCGGCCCCTTCTTTGGCATGGATAAGAAGGATCTGACTCATGTGACCAAGGACGATGCTTTGAAGCACCCAAATTGGAAAATGGGCCCCAAGATCACAGTGGACTGTGCGACCTTGATGAATAAAGGCCTGGAGGTTATCGAGGCCATGCGGCTATATAACCTGCCTCTGGAAAAAGTAGATGTGCTTATTCACCGCCAGAGTATCGTACACAGTTTGGTAGAGTTCTGCGATGGTGCTGTTATGGCCCAGTTGGGTACGCCGGATATGCGCTTACCTATTCAGCTTGCCATGACTTACCCGGAACGGCAGCCTTCCCCGGTAGAGCATTTGGACCTGACGACCTGCGGGAGCTTGAGTTTTTGCCACCCGGACATGGAAAACTTCCCCTGTCTGGCTTTGGCGAGGAGTTGTGCCAAACGAGGCGGGAATGCCTGTGCTGCAATGAATGGAGCCAACGAAGAGGCTGTTGCCATGTTCCTGCGGGATGAGATTGGCTTTTATGATATTTACGGCCTGGTCAGTCAGGCGGTGGAGAAGGTTCCTTTTCTGGAAAAGCCCACGCTGGAGGAGATCCTGGAAACGGACCGTCTGGCTCGTAAGGCAGTTGTTCAAAATGTCCGCCGGTGAATGTCCGGCGGTCCTTCTTTCGAGGCGATTATGAGTTATCTTTTTGCAATTTTGCTATTCAGTTTTCTAATTTTTATCCATGAACTTGGCCACTTTACGGCGGCAAAGATTTTTGGAGTCCAGGTCAATGAGTTCTCCCTGTTTATGGGCCCGGCCATTTTCCAAAAAAAGTTTGGGCAGACGGTCTATTCCATCCGCTGCATCCCCATCGGGGGCTTCTGCGCCATGGAAGGGGAGGATGCAGAGGAACCCTCCGATAATCCTCACGCTTTCCCAAATGCAGTTTGGTGGAAAAAAACCATCATCCTGGTGGCGGGTGCCTTTATGAATTTTGTGGCAGGCGTGATTCTGATGGCTGTTTTCTTTGCGCCGGACAAGCAGTTCATCATCCCTGTGGTATCAGAAGCAGATCCCAAGTGCTATTTTGCCGGGGAACAGGGGATTCAGGCAGGGGACCGGCTGGTGTCCGTGGACGGAGAACCCATCTATGTCAGCAGCGATTTCAATATGATTCTCTCCCTGAAGGGGGGAGAAACCCATGATTTGGTGGTGGAACGGAACGGCAAGAAGGTGACTTTAAAGAACCTTGATATGCGAAAGCAGGACTTCCCAAACGAGGATGGTACGGTAAGCCAGCGCTACGGTTTTTCCTTTACTATCCAGGAAGCTACCCTTCCTGCAAAGCTCAGATACACCTGGAACAGCTCGATTGACTGTGTGCGTATGGTCCGGCTGTCGCTGCAAATGCTTTTGTCCGGCCAGGCAGGGGTGAAAGATGTTTCCGGTCCTGTGGGCATCGTACAGCAAATGGCCACCGTTGCGGATGAATCCTCCAGCGCATACTATGCGTTTCTGAACCTTATCTATTTCGGTGGATTTATTGCCATCAACCTGGCGGTGATGAATATGCTGCCGATTCCGGCCCTGGATGGTGGACGAGTGGTGGGGGTTCTATTGACTGCTGCCTATGAGGGAGTTACAAAAAAGAAGCCAAATCCCAAAATTGAAGGCTATATCCACGGGGCGGGTATGGTGCTCCTGATGATCCTCATGGTGCTGCTGCTGTTCAAAGATATTATTTTTGCCATAAAGGGGTAGAGAAATATGACAAGAAAAATCATGGTTGGCAATGTCCCCATCGGCGGTGGTTCGGATGTGGTCATTCAGTCCATGCTCAATACAAAGACGACGGATGTAGAAGGGTCGCTCGCCCAGATTCGCTCTCTGGCCGCAGCCGGTTGCCAGATTGCCCGGCTGGCAGTACCCAATATGGAGGCCGCCAGAGGCTTTGCGGAAATCTGCAAGGAAAGTGTTCTGCCCTTGGTCGCGGATATTCACTTTGATTATAAGCTTGCAATCGCCGCCGCGGAAGGCGGCGCCAGCAAAATCCGGATCAACCCCGGCAATATCGGCGGAGAGGACCGGGTAAAAGCGGTGGTGGACATTTGCAAGGAGAAACATATTCCCATCCGGATCGGCGTCAACGGAGGCAGCCTGGAAAAGGACCTGCTGGAAAAGTACGGACATCCTACGGCGGAAGCTCTGGTGGAAAGTGCTTTTGGTCACCTGGAGCTGCTGGAGAAGTTCGGTTTCTATGATACCTGCGTATCCATGAAGTCCTCCCATGTGCCTACCATGGTAGCTGCTGCCAGGTTGTTCCGGGGCAAGTGCGACTACCCTTTGCACATTGGCGTAACGGAGACCGGTCCTGTGCGGCAGGGGCTCATCAAGTCTGCTATGGGCATCGGAAGTCTGCTGCTGGACGGTATCGGCGACACTCTGCGGGTGAGCTTGACAGATGACCCCGTGGAAGAGGTCTACGCCGCTAAGGACATTCTAAAGGCTGCCGGATTGCGCAAGGACGGCGTGGACATTATTTCCTGCCCCACCTGCGGACGGACCCGTATCGATCTCATTGGCCTTGTGAACCAGGTAGATGCCGCCCTAAAGGACTGCAAAAAGCCCATTACCGTTGCCGTTATGGGCTGTATCGTCAACGGCCCAGGCGAAGCCCGGGAGGCAGATATCGGCATTGCCGGAGGCGATGGCTGGGGTATGATTTTCGAAAAAGGAGTGCAGGTGGCAAAACTCCCGTATGAAGAGCTGCTGCCGGAGCTGCTCCGCAGAATAGAGAAAATGGATGTATGATGGATGCTATTCCCATTTTGAATATGTTCCCGGACTATGTGCCGCCTGAGGAGATCGCAGCTGCCCTCTCCCAGGCGGCCATTGTTGCTGCCGATTTGGACCCAAAAACCAAGTCCGTAGAGGTGGCTGCCCATGCCGAGCGTTATATCCCCAGGCGCTTTACTGAAAAAGCTCGGCAGGATATTGCCGCACTCTATGACCTTCGAAGCCTGGAAATCACTGTGACTCACCCAGCTTCTGAGCTCGTCAAAATAGAGCCGGAGGAGATTCGGGACCTTTTTGTGGAGCGGGATTCTATGACCCGGGGCTCTCTGGCCGGGGCGAAATGGACCTGGGAAGGGGAGAAGCTGACTATTTCTTTGGCGGCAAACGGAAAGGCGGCCATTGAAAAGCTGATCCCACAGGTGGAAGAGGTTCTCCGGGCTCGCTTTGCAACTCCGGTGTCCATCGCCGTAGAATCCGGACAAGAACTGACAGGACAAGCCCTTTTCGATGCTATGGAAAAAATGCGGCTGGAAACTCTGTCCGCGCTCCCAAATGCATCCGGAAAAGTAAAATATACCTCCCAGGAAGAGAAAAAGCAGCAGGACAGCGAAACATTTTACGGAAAGCCCTTCCGAGGTCCTGCGGTGCCAATGAAGGACCTGAATATGGATATGGGCACCATTATTGTAGAAGGTAAGGTTTTTGCCGTTGAGCACAAGGAGCTTACAAAGCGCAATGCTTGGGTGGTCAAATTCGACATGACGGACAACACAAACTCCATCCGTGTTACCCGTTTTATGGAGGCAAAGGAAGCAAAGCCCATTATCGACAATGTGCAGCTGGGCGGCGTTCTGCGGGTCCAGGGGAAGCTCATTGAGGACCGGTTTGAAAATGATATGGTGCTGAAGCCCTATGCCATGATGCCTGGCAGCCTGCCCAAAAGAAAGGATACCTCTGAGGTGGGCAAGCGAGTGGAGCTGCACCTGCATACCACCATGAGCAACATGGATGCTCTGACGGATACTGCGGTGGTGGTCAAGCAGGCGGCGGCCTGGGGCCACAAAGCGATTGCAATTACGGACCACGGTGTAGCGCAGTCGTTCCCGGATGCCATGAAGGCAGCCGCCAAGGCGAAGGTTGCCGGAACGGATGAGAATATTAAAATTCTTTATGGTGTGGAAGGTTATTATGTCAATGATGTGGATGACCGGATCGTAGTCCACGGAGACAAGGATATGCCCTTTGATGGAGAATATGTGGCTTTTGACCTGGAAACCACCGGCCTTAGCTCCCAAAATGACAGTATTATCGAAATCGGTGCAGTCATTATGAAGCAGGGAAAGGAACTGGATCGATTCCAGACCTTTGTGGATCCCCACCGTACATTGGAAAAGAAGATCATCGAATTGACTGGCATTACGGATGAAATGCTCCAGGGAGCCCCCTCCGTTGAGGAGGTTCTGCCAAAGTTTGTGGAATTTGTGGGAGATCGGGTCCTGGTTGCCCATAATTCGGATTTTGATACCGGTTTTATCCGGGCGGCCTGCGCAAGACAGGGGATCCCCTATGGCTTTACAGCGGCAGACACCCTGATTCTTTCCCAAAATATGCTGCCCCAGCTGAATAAATTTAAACTGGATATCGTCTCCAACGCCTTGAGCCTTCCGGACTTCCAGCATCACCGGGCAGCAGACGATGCTGTGACTTGCGGTCTCATTATGCATACTCTAATGGGGCGGATGGAGGAAGAGCTTGGAATTCACTATTTGCAGCAGGTTAATGAACAGATGACGGGGCTCCGGGCCAAAGGCCGGATTACGGACCGGCACGCAAGACACATTATTGTGCTGGCAAAGAATCAAATTGGCCTGCGGAACCTGTATCACCTGATTTCCGACTCCAATCTGAAATACTTTAAGCGGGTACCCCGGATGCCAAAATCCGAGCTGCTGCGACTCCGGGAGGGGCTCATTATTGGCTCTGCCTGTGAAGCCGGTGAGCTGTTCCAGGCAATTGTGGACGGAAAAAGCGAGGATGAGCTAAAGCGCATAGCGTCCTTCTACGATTTCCTGGAAATTCAGCCTCTGGCAAACAATATGTTTATGCTTGCAAAGGGAATTGCCAAGGACGAAGAGCAGCTGCGGGAGTACAACCGTACAGTGGTTCGCTTGGGCGAAAGCCTTGGCAAAATGGTGGTGGCAACCGGAGATGTCCATTTTCTGAACCCGGAGGACGAGATTTTCCGACACATTCTTTTGGCCACAAAGGGCTTTGAGGATGCGGACAAGCCCACTCCTTTGTACTTCCGGACCACAGACGATATGCTGGCAGAGTTTAGCTATCTGGGGGAGGAAAAGGCATTGGAGGTGGTGGTAACCAATCCCAACCTGATTGCGGATATGTGCGAGACCCTTCGACCGGTACCCCACAACCTGTTTGCCCCGAAAATTGAAAATTCCGTAGAAGACCTGAAGTCTCTGGTATATGGCAAACTCCATCGGCTTTACGGTGAAAATCCCCCGGAACTGATTTCCAAGCGTGTGGAAACAGAGCTGCACGATATTATCTCCTGCCACTACGATGTGATTTATATGTCCGCCCAGAAGCTGGTGCAGAACTCCCTGGAGCATGGATATCTGGTTGGTTCCCGTGGTTCTGTTGGCTCTTCCATTGTGGCCTATATGTCCGGCATTACGGAGGTAAATTCCTTCCCACCCCACTATCGCTGCCCCAATCCGGAGTGCAAGTACACCACCTTCGATGTCCCTAAAGGCTATGGCTGCGGTGCGGACCTGCCGGATGCGGTGTGCCCCAAGTGTGGCAGCAAGTTCGACAAGGACGGATTTAATATCCCCTTCGAGACCTTCCTGGGCTTCGGCGGCGGCAAGGTGCCGGATATCGACCTGAACTTCTCCGGTGAATACCAGTCCAAGGCCCATGCCTACTGCGTGGAAATGTTTGGAAAATCCCATGTTTTCCGGGCTGGGACCATTGGCACCGTGGCGGAGAAGACAGCCTTTGGTTATGTCAAAAAATATCTGGCAGAGCGAGGGAAGACCGCCAGCCGGGCAGAGGAAGCCCGCTTGGCTGCCGGCTGTGTCGGTGTACGCCGAACCACGGGCCAGCATCCCGGCGGCCTGGTGGTTATTCCCCAGGAAAATGAAATTTGGGATTTCTGCCCGGTCCAGCACCCTGCCGATGATCCCAACGCAGATCAGATTACCACCCACTTCGAATATCACTCTATGGAGGAAAATCTTTTGAAGCTGGATATGCTGGGCCACGATGACCCCACCATGATCCGCATGATGGAGGATATGACTGGGGTGGATGCCAAAACGATTCCCCTGGATGACAAACGTACCATGTCCATTTTCACTTCTTCCAAAGAATTGGGATACGAAAATGACAAGATTCTTGGCCCCACCGGTGCAGTGGCCATTCCGGAATTTAACACCCGGTTTACCCGAGGAATGCTGATGGACACCATGCCGGAACGGTTTGATACCCTTCTGCGGCTTTCCGGCTTCTCCCATGGTACGGATGTGTGGCTAGGCAATGCAAAGGATCTGATCACTTCCAAAACCGCCACTGTAGACCAGGCTATCGGCTGCCGTGACGATATTATGCTGTACCTCATTTCCTGCGGGATGCCGGAAAAGCGGTCCTTTAAGATCATGGAAGCCGTCCGAAAGGGCAGAGGTCTGCCGGAAGGGGCGGAGGAAGAGATGAAGGCGGCCGGGGTACCGGACTGGTACATTGGCTCCTGCAAGAAAATCAAGTACCTGTTCCCCAAAGCCCACGCCGTGGCTTATGTTATGATGGCCTTCCGAATTGCTTGGTTCAAGGTATATCATCCTTTGGCATTCTATTCTGCCTATTTCTATCGCCGCAGCCAGAAGGGCGGGTTTGACGCAGTGCTTATGACCCAGGGGAAGGAGTCCATCATGGCCAATATGGATGCCATTGAGAACAATGAAAATGCCTCTGATAAGGATGAGGACCTGTTGACCACCATGGAGGTGGTATACGAATACTACCTGAGGGGCTTTACCTTTGCGCCCATTGACATCTATAAGAGCCATGCCACCAAATTCCTGACTGAGGACGGAAAGATTCTGCCGCCCTTTGTAGCCATTTCTGGCCTGGGCGAAAATGCAGCCTGGGACCTGATGCGGGGCAGGGAAGGGAAGACCTTCCTATCTATCGAGGAAGTGGCAGCGGCCTGCCCGAAGGTATCCAAGACCCATATTCAGATGCTGAAGGATGCCGGTGCTTTCGGCAGCCTGCCGGATACCAGCCAGATTAGCCTGTTTTAGAACAATGCTTGCAAAAGTAAGCTATATATGCTATAATTTTGTACAATTCACACAAAGGAGAGCGTACTATGCAACAAACGGAAAAGCAGTATCATATTCATTGCACGGAAGGCGATGTTGGCCGCTATGTGTTTCTGCCCGGTGACCCGGGACGCTGCGAGGCGATTGCCGCTTATTTTGATAACCCTATCCATATCGGCATGAACCGGGAGTATAATATCTATACCGGTACCATCCTGGGGGAGAAGGTTTCCGTCTGCTCTACCGGAATCGGCGGTCCTTCCGCTGTGATTGCTCTGGAGGAGCTAAGCAACATTGGTGCGGACACCTTTATCCGGGTGGGCACCTGCGGAGGCATCGACCTGGAGGTTTGTCCTGGGGATGTGGTAGTTGCCAGCGGTGCCATTCGCTTCGAGCATACCTCTTTGGAATATGCTCCCATCGAGTATCCTGCCGTTCCAGATTTTGATGTGACTACCGCTCTGCGGGACGCCAGCCGGGAATTAGGTTACCGGACCCATGTGGGCGTAGTACAATGCAAGGACTCCTTCTACGGTCAGCACAGCCCGGAGAAGAGCCCTGTATACTATGATCTTCTGCAAAAGTGGGAAAGCTGGAAGCGCCTTGGCGTCAAGGCCAGCGAAATGGAATCTGCGGCCCTTTTTGTGGCCGCCAACGCCCGCCATGTCCGCTGCGGCAGCTGCTTCCACGCCGTGTGGAATCAGGAGCGGGAGAAGGCCGGTATGTTTATGCCTATGACCGAGGATACCTCCGGGGCCATCAAGGTAGGTATCGAGGCAGTGAAGAAGTTGATTTTAGCAGATAAGGCTGCAAAATAACAAAATGCGGGGCTGCTCACCTGGGCAGCCCCATGCAAAAACTCCGGCTTGACAATCGGAAAAAGGAATGTTATATTGGGACCCGATGGAGAGATGTCCGAGCGGTTTAAGGAGCCAGTCTTGAAAACTGGTGATGCGGCAACGCACCGTGGGTTCGAATCCCACTCTCTCCGCCAAGGTTTAACGCCAGTGAGAGGTTAGCTTTCACTGGCGTTTTCTGGATTTTATTGGTATTTTCTGCAAGAATTTGGTGCGTTCAGATTATTATTAAAGCTGCTCTGGTGCAAATGTTTTTTAATGAAAATTTATGCTTCCTTAATAGGGTGCCTGATAACGGTCTTCCATTTCGCCGGTGCAACCTTTCTTGCATCAGACATATAAATTTCGTGGTGCAGCCTATCTTTGCCAAGATCATTGGCATACCCGTTCTGCGCTAAATAGGCATCCATAAGTGCAACGGTTGCCGGTTCATCATCGAAGGGACCTAAATGCATCATTTGAACACATAATCCCTCATCAACCGTAAAATACTCTGCGGAGGAACAATCCATTTTTTTCTTTGCTGTCGCTGTTTCTACAGCCCAATCAAAGTCCTTTTTAGAAATAAAATCTGGCAAGCGAAGAACGGAAATCCAGTTGAAGGTAGATTTATCGGCATAATCTATACCATTAACACCATCTTGCCACCAAAAGCCTTCAAGTGGTGGAACAACATATTCAAAGAAACCTTCAATTTTATAGTCGGTTTTGTAACTCATTTTTAGTGTATAGGCAACAGCATATAGGACCCCAATTGCCTGCTGATATGCACCGCCTTCTTCGTTCGGATTACCTTTACCTCTAACCGCAATATAATTGGCCTTTGGAACGTTTACAATTTGTGGCTTATTTTTTGGGATATAAAATTCTTTATATTCCTTTTTAAAATCAAAAGCCATATCGGCACTCCCTTCGGTTTGACAGAATAAACTATCTTCAGTATAGCATATACCGTGCCCTATAGCAACTCAAATTGTGTCCGACTGAAAATTGAAAAAATTGAAAAAATCTGTTGACAAATAAGTTGTTCCGTGCTATTATATCCAAGCGCTGAGGGCTGTGGCCTAAGGCAGGAGATAAGAAATGGGCGAGTGGTGGAATTGGTAGACTCGCTAGATTCAGGTTCTAGTGTTCATTGCGGACGTGCGGGTTCAAGTCCCGCCTCGCCCACCA